>DATMJF010000436.1:0-2726 GCA_035554455.1 Rummeliibacillus sp. | reverse complement strand
TGTATTATTCCATGGGCTCGTGGACTAATGCGCTCTCGTGACCCAAAAGAAGTTGTTCACCAAGCGCAACAACTTGTTGATGCAGGCTATTTAGAAATCGTTTTAACTGGTATCCACACTGGTGGTTATGGACAAGACTTAAAAGATTATAATTTAGCACAACTTCTACGTGATATAGAAACCAATGTAAAAGGTTTAAAACGTCTACGTATTAGTTCTATCGAAGCAAGTCAACTAACAGATGAGGTCATTGAAGTATTACGTGATTCTAAAGTTGTTGTGAATCATTTACACATTCCAATTCAATCTGGTTCTGACACAGTTTTAAAACGTATGCGTCGTAAATATACGATGGAATTCTTCGGTGAACGTTTAGATCGTTTACGTGAAGTGTTACCAGACCTTGCGGTAACATCTGACGTAATTGTTGGTTTCCCAGGCGAAACAGAAGAAGAATTTATGGAGACTTATAACTTTATTGCAAAACATAAATTTGCAGAACTTCATGTATTCCCATTCTCAAAACGTACAGGAACTCCTGCAGCTCGTATGGAAGATCAAGTCGACGAAGAAGTGAAAAATGAACGTGTTCACCGTTTATTAACATTAAACGACCAACTTGCAAAAGAATATGCTTCAAAATTTGAAGATCAAGTTCTTGAAGTGATTCCTGAAGAAGTGATCACAGACGTTGAAGAAGCTGGGTTACTTACAGGATATACTGCTAACTATTTGAAAATTGAATTTGAAGGTACTGAAGATATGATCGGTAAACTAGTAAAAGTCAAAATTGACAAAGCTGGATATCCTCATTCTCACGCACAATTCGTTCGAGTAATGGATACTGTCGAAGCATAATTTTAGAATATGTCAAAAAGCCTAGCGACCAAAGCTAGGCTTTTTTGTTATAGTTATAAATAACAACGAATTGAGGCGATGAAGATGAAAAAATTGACCATATCATTAATTATTATGACGCTCGTTGTCTCAAGTGTTATATTGATCGTCAATCATCAAACAAATCAAGGATTATTGAATAATAGTATTACGAATCATATGAATAGTAATAATTCTATCAGTAATATAGTAGATCAAAACAAAAAGCCATCGAAGAAAGTAACAAAGCAAGTTGAGAAAACTAAAGATAAGCAAATTACTAGCAAATCTTCTGATCAGGCAAAGAAATCGAAAAATATTGTTATCACAATTGACCCTGGTCATCAAATGTATGCAAATATTGAGCAGGAACCTGTTGCACCTGGATCTTTGGAAACAAAGTATAAAGCCACTGTCGGTTCAAGGGGGATTGTTACAAGAAAACCGGAATACGCTATCACACTAGAGGCTTCTAAGATGCTACAAAAGAAATTGAAGAAAAAAGGATATCAAGTTTTTATGACTCGCATATCAAATGATGTAGATTTATCTAATCGTGATCGTGCTGAAATAGCGAACAAGCATAAATCAGCTTTATTCATTCGAGTGCATGCGGATGGAGCTGAGAGTTCGAATGCGAAAGGATTTTCAATCATCGCACCATCTAAGAATAATCCATACACAAAAAATGTCTTTGGAAAAAGCCAAAAGGCATCCAAAACAATCGTTCAACAAGTAGGAAAAGAATTTCCACTATACCAAAGTGGAGTAAGTTATCGAGCAGACTTATCTGGATTTAACTGGTCAAAAGTACCTGTAATATTAGTAGAGTTAGGTTATGTTACAAATCCAGCGGAAGATCGCAATCTTTCGGATAAAAAGTATATGGATAAATTAACAACTTCTATCTCAAAAGGCGTAGAAAATTATCTACATGAAAGTCAAAAGTAAAATTCATTATTTAATAAGTTTCGCATAGAAATATTGATCCTGCGGTTACTTGTCGTAAAAGATTTTACCCAAACATTTTTCGGGTAAAATCTTTTTTTGAGTCTTTTTATTTTAACATCTAATATTTAGATGTTAAAATATATTTGAAAAGAGATAAAGAATTAATTTCTTATCAAGTAAAGGAGGAATTTTCAAAATGGTTCAAAAGCTGGCGTAGCTCACTTAACAAAATACATTGCAACTCAATATGGTAAAGACAATATTCGTTGTAACGGTGTGGCACCCGGCTTAATCTTAACTCCAGCAGCAAAAAATAATTTACCACAAGCAATGCTTGATATTTTCACTAAATACAACGCACTTCCATATAATGGTGAAGCTGAAGATATCGGCTATGCTGTTGTATACTTAGCATCTGATGAATCTAAATTCATGACTGGTCAAGTATTGCAAATCGAAGGTGGCCACTACATTGGTAACCCAACAATTGCAGATCTTGATGCATGGATGGCTGAACAACAAAAATAAAACACGATGTGAAGAATAATAAAATAAATAAAATGTTTTAAAAAATCATATGGGTTTTTTTTATTGAATCAATTTCATAATTCAAAGTTCATATAAAATATACGAACATTTAATGATATCCAATTTTGTTCATTGCAACGCTTTCGACGGCGAGTCCTCGAAAATGCATAGCATTTCCTTCGTGCGATGTTAATTCAGTGAGGTTCATTCAAAGTCCTACGGGAAAAGCTTGAGCTGAAAGCCCCGCAGGAACGTAGAAAAGGTACTGAAAAAGTAAAAACAGATGAAAATTTATTATAAAAATTTTGTATAGCTATATTTGTTGATGTGGAATTAGCGAGACAGGTGAGCCCCCGCAGGGAACGAAGTGA
>DATMJF010000435.1:0-2066 GCA_035554455.1 Rummeliibacillus sp. | reverse complement strand
ATTTTGAAACCATTCGAGATGGTATGTTAATGTGTGTCGCTACTGGTACGGCAGTGACTTATGCATAATACTGAGATTTACGTTCATCTACAAGGTAGCAATTATATTCGTTTAGAGAAGCATTCGCTCGACTCTTGCGAAAAAAGCAAGACAGACGACGAGATCCTGCTGGAGCGAAACGAGCAGCTCGGGTGCTAATTTGATAGAAATAAATAGACCTCATTTTGATTAAAGATTGATCAAAATGAGGTCTTCCTAATAAATTCATCATTACTTTTTATAAAAGGATTAATTATTATTTAATGTTCATATATATTTTCTATTCTTTCTGCATACATACCCTATTCCTTATGTATTAAATGGACTTATCTAACCTTAATCAAGCAAAAAACTTTTTTAGGAAAAAAATCAAAATTACAACCAAATTTTTGCTAGTTGAGATACTCCTTTTATTATCTCTTCTTCACATAAATTACCCAATCCAAGTTGAATATGCGGATATTGTGGTATATATTTCGAGAAATAGTTTGAGCAAGGATAAACTACTATTCCGTGTTCATATGCCCTTTCAATTAGCATTTCTTCACTCATTTTTGTTTTAACTTCAATAATAACGAAAATTCCGGAGCTACCACCTTTTATTTCAACATAATTCTTAAAGTGTTTTAGTAATTCCCTATTCAATAGATTCATTTTACGTTTATACAAAGCTTTCATCTTCCTTAAGTGTGAGTACCAATATCCTTCATTCATAAAGGACACCAGTGTTCTCTGATGAATAGATGAGGATGTTTGCTCAAGCAAAGGGAGTATCTTTTTATATTCACTTACTAGCCTCCTAGGCAAAACCATATAACTGACACGAATAGAAGGTAGAAGTGCTTTTGAAAAAGTTCCTAAATAAATCACCCTATCATTAGAATCTAAACTTTGAAGAGACGGTATAGGTTGATGGATGTATCGAAATTCACTATCGTAATCATCCTCAATAATATATCCTTCCACCCTTTTTGCCCATTGAATTAACTTTAATCTTTCATTGACTGGGATAGTTACTCCATATGGAAAGTGGTGAGTAGGAGTGACATATAAAAGTCTAGAAGGTGACTTTAAAAGGCGATCGACTTGGATGCCTTGTTCTTTTACCGGAATCGGATCAATGATAAATGACTGAAGAGCAAATAGTTCCCTTGCCACATTATATCCAGGGTCTTCTACTGCCAGATAATGATAGTCTTGCTTTAGCAACAGCGACAAAAGTAATAACAAGTGTTGTGTGCTACTGCCAATAATAATCTGTTCAGCAGAAGTATTAACTCCTCTTGATTGAAACAGGTAATCTGCTAGTGCCTTTCTTAATTTAATATCACCTTGTTTTTCTCCGTATGAAAACATGCTAGAGTCTTTAACGATTTTGTTTGTAAGCATTCTCCATTTTTTCAAAGGGAAGTTCTCTTGATCCACTGTCCCAATCTTAAAGTCAATAGTTTTTATGTCAGTTTGATTTTTATCATGATGCTGTTCTCTAATGGGTTCATAATTAAGCGTCTGATCCGATATAGTTGCCTCTACAAAAAATCCTTTTTTGTTCTCACTTCGAATATATCCTTCCGATTGCAATTGTTCATAGGCTACCTGAGTTGTGTTTCTGCTGACCTCTAATTGGAGAGCAAGTTGTCTAATCGATGGCAACTTTGTATCCCTTTCTAATTTTCCAGATAAAATCTGAGTGCGTATGTATTGATAAGCTTGTTGGTACATAGGAGTGTTACTTTCTCGATCGATATTAAATATTAGTTCATTCATCATTGAAATACCTCATCTGTCATTTATGTTTATTGTAAACTGTACCTTTTAGAAATGACAGAATAAATGAATAATGAATTTAGAAAAAATTTTGATCTGGGAGAAAACATATGACAATTTTTATGTACATATTTTGTTTGATTGTATGGGGACTCAACTTTATAGCAGTAAAAATTCAAGGAACTCCTGTCAGCTTGGAATTATCCTTAACTTATCGTTTAGTTATGACAGCCTTTTTATTTTTGATTCTTGTTTGGTTC
>DATMJF010000434.1:0-5976 GCA_035554455.1 Rummeliibacillus sp. | reverse complement strand
AGATTATACCAAAACTCTTTCTTCTCTTGTCCTGATCGAATTCCTTCATATTCGAATGCACCGCTGTTTAGTGCAGCTGTACGATAATCTTCTTCCGATGCTGTTTCACTAGAATTTTGAAGTTTCCAAACCTCGTACTCTGTTTTGAGATTGGCTGAGTAGGTTGTGTCCGCATCGTATAAGTCATTTAGTGTTATTTTATCTTTTGCACCTGAAAATAAGGATCCTTCTTGTACGTTAATCGTATTGGCTGTTTGATACGAAGTAACATTCAAATCGGCCATCCTTTGAATGTATTCATCGATTGCGTTATAAAAGGGTGTATCTACCTTTTGATCGATAATTTTACCAATCCCTTTGGCATAATCATACAGTTTTTTATAGTCTTGGCGAATTGGCTTTACTTCAGGTTGATATTCTTGAGGTTTAAAAGTAATCGCACCATCGACGTCTTTTTCAGCGATATCCTTTTTGGAATCGTTGAAAAGATGGTCTGCGTCCTCATATTTGTTGTCATACTTATGTGCTTCATTGACATGAGATAGTGCTTTCGAGACTTTTGACCATTTATCCTCTTCATACAGAAGCTTCACTCAGCCATCAGCCCCAATCCTTTGGCAATTTCTGTGGCTAAGGCTTTATCTTCTTCAATCATACTGTTCATAATGTCATTGATCACTGTAAAAGCACGGCTATAAAGATTGTTTAGCTCTAACATTCGACTATTTGCATCGGCGTAAGAACCCATATTCTCTTTTGCTTTTCCTTGTTCATAAAATTTAATATCATTTAGGGCTTCAATAGCTGGTTTCATCTTGTCTTCAAGCTCCGTCATGATTTTTTGAATGTATTGGATAAAAGATACCATTTCATCTACATTCATTTTTATTTCTTTGCTCATCTTACATCCGCCTCCTTATAAGGAAAACGATAGAAATCATAAATCTTCTTCACAAGGAAATATTGACTAAGTTGGTATGCGATTTCGTTATTCACGTCAATCCCTTGAAGCTTTCCATTTTTTTCGAAAAACATCCATTGTTCTACGGATGTTGTTTTTTCAATGTAATTAATAGTAAAACATTCTAACTGAACAGTTGGTTCATATTTTTCAAAATAGTTCTTTACATCATTTACTCCAATTGATTTCTTTAAATAGGTTGTATCCTCTGGTAAAGGTTCTCGCTTAAATAATGGATAACCCTCCATAATTCTTTTTAAAAAGGCAATGTCTTGATGAACGAATAATTGGAAATCACCATCTTCTCTCCATTTGATCGTGATGAGATGTTCATCTTGCCCGAAGCCAGTCATAAGATTATCCAGTCGGATGTATCGATTACTAGAAGCGTATTGTTCTAATAGGCTTATAACAATCGCTCCGTCTTTTGTTAATTTTTCATCTGAAGTCATTAGTTTTTTATCAATAAGGCTTTTTTTCGCTTCTTCAAATCCTTGGCGATTTTTCATAACGAGCAATTGACGGTCTGGAAGTCCAAATAGCATTTTGCAGTCAAATGCTGAAGCTAGTAACAAAAGTTCTTCTGCAGTATAAAGTGCGGTCATCCGATACCCTCCACCTCATTGACAATGGCTTCATTCATAAGTTCATCCATGTCTTTTTTTAGATTTTCTAAAGCTTTTACATTTTGATCAGCAGCCGTACAAATGTCGTCATGATATTGAATAATAATGTCCAAAAAAGCTTGGAATTCATCTTTCGAACGACCTGACCATTGCGAAACACTGAGTGTACTTGAAAACCCTTCTGCACTTGCCTTTGCATCATATAGAGAACGTTTAATGATTTTTGCTTGTTCTATTGCTTCGCTCAAACGACTTCCAGTGATTTCAACATTTTGAGACATACTATCCCTCCTTTGCAGCCTTTGCTCGTTCTCTTTCACGCCGTTCTTGTTCTTTACGTTTTTCTTCTTCGGCTAAACGTTGATAATGCCCTGCACGTTCATTTGCAATGGATATTGCATTTGAATAAGTAGATTTTTCACCTTTTAAATCAGTCATTATATCTTCCATGTTCTTGTCAACAATTTCTTGTTTTGATTTATAAAGAGATGCAGGGAATCCTTCATTTTTCATATTTGGATGTTCTACTTTATAGGCGTCGGTTGATTCTTCTATGTCTTCGATTATATCTCCCAAATCACCCTTATCACTTGATAAGTTTCTAGAAAGCTGACGATACTTTTTTGCTTTAATTTCATAACCACTTAACCCCCAGTTAAAGACATTCAAATCTTCCCATTCCATTTACAACACCTCAACTTTCATTTCCGATAAAATTTTAATTTTTTCTGTATGATTCCCCCGAATCAAATATGCTTCATATGCACTTAATTCTTTTTCTCGATATGGTCTTTGGACTTCTACAATCGATTGATCATTTAAACGTACCATTGAAATAGCCGTGTTTAATTTCTTCATGGCTGTTGAAGTCTCATCGTAACTTCTAGTTATTTGACTATTCATACCAAAAATCAAATGAATTCCATAATTTGACCCGTCTGAAATTACTTTTGCCAGTTGAGATTTTGAAGTTGATGACAACTGGTTATTAATAGCTTCCATATCGGTAAATATGACAAAAATAGGACTTATTTGTTGTATAAATTCTCTTAATGAAGAGATACCACCTTCTCGTTGTTCAACAAATGATTTTTGACGAGCTTGCTGTGCTTCCAATAATTGTTCGATTAAGGCTGTTGTTTCGTCCATTTGTTGAATATACTGATAGTTATCTCTTTGTAATGAGCTGTACATGGCTGTTACCTGATCTACTATTAATAATTGTGGTGCAATTGTTGAATGTTCTATTGTAAATAAGATTGCTTCGTATACTTGCTTAAATCTTCGTTCTGAATCAGCAATTACTATTAGATGTTGTTGAGTATTGAAATCTAGAGACACCGCTTCTACATTTTCCAAATCAACTGCAAATGGTAATCTATTTTCAACATATGCCTTTTGAACAGAAGGTAATTCGAGGAAGAATTCATCTGTAACACTTTCTGGAACCATCGGAATTGCAGCAGGTATCCTACCATTCCAGTTACGACTTATATTTTCGATATGGCTTCTCAGGTTTTCAGATACTTGAAGATCATCCTCACCATTAGCAGGCATTGCTACTTGCATCAGTGTTACTTCTTCTATCTTGATAAGAGCACGACCCGCCATTTCTTCTGTTGCTACGTCAGATTTCCCCATAATACTTCTGCTTTCTGATTGGTCAATCATATAAAGAGTAATTTGAGTTTTTATATTGATTAATATTGGTGTTCGTATTGCTAGTTGACGACTAGCTGTTAAAACTAGGAAGATTCCAAGTCCCACACCATCTCGTGCGATTTTTATCATAAGTTCATCGAATTCATCTTTGAATGATGATTCACTTACTGCATCCATTGCATCAACAAAAATCAAGATATCCGGTAATACTTCTTTTGTTAGTTCTTTATACATTGCCGAATTAGGAACTCCATGTTCTCTCAACAACTTTTTACGTTTTTTGATGATACTAGATATACGCTTAATCCATTTTTGCATTTTCTGTTCTTCATCTAATCGAATCATATCTGCAGCATGTGGAAGCTTTTGTAATGGTAATAACCCATTTGTACCGAAATCCAGTAAATAAAAATGAACTTCTTCTGGTGTATAGTTATCTGCTATTTGCATTGCAATTGTTTGCAACATTGTACTTTTTCCAAAGCCAGGGCTTGCAAAGATTGCGACATGACCATCTCTCATAAAATCTAGTGTGAATGGTTTTTGCAGTTGTTCATGTGGTAGATCAAGCATACCAATTTGTGCAACTAAATGATTTGTTTCTAAAGGTTGGTATTCAAGATCAAATCGACTAATTCTTTCTTCCAAAGGTGGCAACCACGGTCTTGGTAATGCTTTTATCTGTTGGGTTACCGCTGTTTCATGAATTTCTTCAATTACTGCTTCTAGCTGAGTCCATTGTTGTTTCGGCATCTCTTTATGTGTTAATCCACTTAAGTCTTCAGTTAATACTTCAAATTGACCAAGATCATTTATAGAATAAATTGTAAAATCTTCAACATCCTCGACCATTTGATTTCCTTTATATGTAGCTCCACTCCAAGCACTTTGGAACAGTTCGTAGACTTCATTATTTCCTACTTGTAAATAGGCTCTACCTGGTTGAGTAATATCAGCTGCATCTTTAGTCTTCAATACTTCGTTTGAGTCACTTTCATTTTGTACTTTTAAAGCCAATTTGAATTTAGAGTTAGACCAGATTTGATCATCAACTACCCCACTAGGTTTTTGAGTTGCAAGAATTAAATGTATACCAAGTGAACGACCGATACGGGCAGTTGAAACAAGTTCTTTCATAAACTCTGGTTGTTCAGCCTTTAACTCTGCAAATTCATCAGAAATAATAAAGAGCTCAGGCATAGGATCTTTCACTTTATGGTCTTCATATAACTTTTGATATTGATGGATATGATTGATTTCATTTTCGCCAAATATATGCTGTCTTCTTCTAAGTTCTGCTTTTATGGATGCTAATGCACGCATGGATTGTGCACCATCCAAATTTGTGATGACACCAAGTAAATGTGGTAAATCTTTAAATAAATTAGCCATCCCTCCACCTTTATAGTCAATTAAAAGAAATCCAATATTGTATGGGTGGAAGTTTGTTGCTAATGACAAAATATATGATTGGATAATTTCAGATTTACCTGAACCAGTTGTACCTGCTACTAGACCATGAGGACCGTGTGCTTTTTCATGTAAGTTTAAGAACACAATATCATCCTTACCTCTAACCCCTAGTGGTACGGCCAGACTCTTATACGGTTTATGACTTTGCCATCTTGATGCTACTTGTAATTCTTGAACAGTTGAAACACCGTACATCTCCATGTATGTGATGCTTTCAGGAATACGGTTTTCTAAATTTTGAAGATGTTCATATGCAGCTAATCTTCTAGCTACTTCTTCTAGTAAATCATCCGAAACATCCTGATTTAGTTCAAATGTTTGCCTTTTTAGTTCCTTATTTTGAATAAATAACTCACCTGTTGTAGAATCTTTGATTCGAATTACAGTTGAAATATGCTCTGGTAATGATTCCAAAACGTCTTGAACATAAATCACTGAAACACCTAATTTTCGGCAATCTTCTTGTAGTAATTCCATGATTGTATGATCCATAATAATTGTTTCATCAGTAATCACAATTACAAGTTGTGGGACAAAGACACTTGCTTCTCTTGAATTTTTCTTTTCAACTTGTTGTTTACGATCTTTAAGCATTTGGTAAAGTGAGTTCATTACCTGATCTCTAGAACGTTCATGATACACAAATGAGCGAACATTGATTGCTTGAAGACTTGCATGTGGAAGCCAACGCATCCACTCCCATTGTTTTTTTTCATGCTCCTTAAAAATCATGATAAATTGAACTTCATGATAACTATGGAAAAATGCTAACTGTGCAATCATTTGTTTAAGTTGTTGTAGAACGAGAGGACGTTTCCCAATATATCCAACTGCACCATTGACCAAATCAACGATAATTGGCGCATGATCAATATGATTATATTGATTTTTTAACTGAATAGCTTTTTCCATTAAAGGATCTTCTTCGAGCGTAAATTCTTCAATATTTATCTTAATTGGATAACTGGCATCAACTGTTCCCTCACCTAAACGATAAAATAAAAAGTCATTATGAAATGGTGTTTTCTCATACATTCTTGCGGACTGCTTACGTAGTAATTCTACTAACTCCGGTACAGAAGGATAATGATACATGAGAGCATTATATTGTTCATTTTGAACTTCATATAATTCCTTAGACTTTTGTCGTAAATAGGCATTAAACTTTACATCCCGTTCCTTCATATCTTTTTTATACTTTTTGACATTTCGAATATAAGAAAGAATGGAATAAATTACTGTTACAATTGTCAT
>DATMJF010000433.1:0-5451 GCA_035554455.1 Rummeliibacillus sp. | reverse complement strand
CTTCCCCTTGCAATGGTTCCATTACGACACAAGCTACCATTTCAGGAGATACTGTTGTTAAGAAGAAGTCTTTAAATTCAGCAATAATACGATCTACGTATTCTTCTTCTGTTTCACCAGCTGGTTTTTGATATAAGTATGGATATGGTGCTTTGTATATTTCAGGTGCAAATGGACCAAAGCCCTCTTTGTATGGTTTAACTTTACTTGTCATACCCATTGTTAAATTTGTACGACCGTGATAGCCACGTGTAAACGATACGACGCCTGATTTTTTCGTATAACGACGGGCAATTTTCACAGCATTTTCAACTGCCTCTGCACCAGAGTTTAATAAAATAACTTGTTTGTCATGTGTACCTGGTGTAACTTCACAAAGCTTTTCTGCTAATTCGACATAATTTTCATACATGATAACATTGAATCCTGGATGAATAACGTGATCCACTTGTGCTTTTATAGCCTCAACTACTTTTGGATGATTGTGGCCTACATTAATCATACCGATACCCGCTGCAAAATCAATCCATTCATTTCCCTCTACATCAATAACTGTTGCCCCTTTTGCCTCTCTTGCAAAATTTAATGAGCCATTGCTTACAGCTCGAACAACATATTTTTGTCGTTTTTCTAGTAATTCCTCTGTTTTAGTAGTAACTTTCATTTTTATTCCTCCTCGTGTTGTGATTACAGAAAATTATGTCATCTTCTGGTAAAAAGAAAAGAACCAATTTTCAGCTTTTTTAGGACCCAGATAAACTAAATAAAAATAGTTATATGTATCAAATAGATACTCGCCCTATCTAAATGACATCAAAAATGCTTATTACAAATAACTATCTACTAACATACATAACTCTTCATCATTCTGAAGTATAATTTTCGCTTTTCTCAAAAATGTCTTCTGATACTTTCATAGAGTTTAAAGAATATAATCCAAAGCCAATTAAGCACCAAGCACCTAGAATAACCCATTCCATAGGCCATACTAATGCAGACGGCATACCTGGGAAGTAGAATGAAATAAATAAAATACTTAAAACAATCGCCATAACACCAGTGAATTTCCAATATTTAATTCTGTAAGGGCGATGTAATTCTGACTCTGTTTTACGTAGCTTGATAAATGCAATTGAAACAAGTAAATAACCAACTACAATCCCTACACCACCTGCATCTACTAACCATACCAATGCTGGACGTCCTAAAAATGGTGCAATTGCCGCTAAAATTCCTAAGAAGATAATTGCATTTGTAGGCGTTTGATATTTCGGATGAATGTATGAAAACCATTTTGGAATCATATTATTTTCAGCCATTGCATAAAGAATTCGGCTACCACCGATAATGAAAGCATTCCAGCTCGTAATAATTCCTGCAATACCACCGATTACTAAAATATAGCCCCAAGTTGGACTACCAAACAGAGCAACCATTGCATCTGCTGTTGCAAGTTGACTCTTTAATAGCTGATCATCTGGAAGTGCCACAGCTACACCAAATACAACAAATAAGTAGAAACACACAGCACTTATAATAGATACGATGATAATGCGACCAATTGATTTACCAGGTGCATTAATTTCCGCAGCCACTTGTGGAATAACGTCGAAACCAACAAATAGAAATGGAATCATAACAAGGACGGAAAGCGTACCACCAATACCATCAGTGAACATTGGATCTAGATTCTTTAAATCACCGTGAGCAATGGCACCATAAACTATTAACCCTGCCACTAATACAATCGCTACTGTAAAAATGTTTTGGAAAACTGCAGCTGGCTTTATTCCAAAGAAATTGAGCGCTGTTAAAGCAATCGAACCAACTGTACCAATCAACGCCCAAGTTAAAAAGACTTCCCAACCACCTAAAGTCCAAAGACTCACTTTATGCTCTACTGGCATTACATAATCAATTACAGTTGGTAAAGCAACTGCCTCAAATGTAACGACTGATACATAACCAAATAGCACTCCCCAAGCTGTTACAAATGCACTTTTCTTACCAAATGCTCGTTTTACAAAGACGAGTCCCCCGCCTGTTTCTGGCATCGCAGATGAAAGCTCTGCATATGTTAGACCAATGAAAATAACTAATAGACCGCCCAATATAAAGGCAATTACTGCTCCTAGAAACCCTGCACCTGCTACCCATTCTCCTGAAAGAACAACCCAACCCCATCCAAGCATTGCTCCAAGAGATAAGAATAGTACATCAATCTTCGACATAGATTTCGTAAAATCTTTTTTATTATTGTTATTACTCATATGTATTCCCCCTTTGTGTTTGGCTCTTTCCGATAAAGTAACTCTTATCGTTTAGATAAAGTGAATCACGTGATCCACTTGTGTATTTACAGCTTCCACTACATTTGGATGATTGTGAGCTAAATTAGTCAGTCATTCCGATACCCGCTGCAAATTCAATCCATTCATTCCCCTAAAAATTAATGACTGTTACCCCTTTTGCAAAATTTAATGAGCCATGCTTAAAGGTCGAATAACATATTCTCGTTGTTATTGTAGCAATTCTTCTGTCTTAGTTGTGACATTTATTTTCCCATTCCCCCTCACCATCCATTTACAGAAGATTATGAACAGCTTATCATTAAAAGAAAAGAACCAATTTTTTGATTTTTTAAGAACCAGATGATTGAAAGGAAGATTGCAAATGATAGCAGCACGAAATACAGAGCGAGAATATAAATACAAACAAATTTACCAGCAAATAAAAAATCAAATTTTATCTGGTATCTATAAGCCAAAAGAAAAGCTCCCATCAAAACGCCAATTAGCGGAGCAATTAGATGTCAGCACTAACTCTATTGTCGTTGCATTAGATCAGTTACTTGCTGAAGGCTATATTTATAGCGTGGAGCGAAAGGGATATTTTGTGGAGGATATTACGCATTATGTAGCGGATGACAAAAAAGTTAAACCTTTACCAAAACACTTGAAAGAAACAAGGATATCTTCTTCAGACATTATTTCATTTTCACATATGAGTGCAAATATGGATTTATTTCCTTACAAAGAATGGTTGAAGTGTGAGCAGAAGGCGTTGAAAACATTTCATCATGAACTTTCGTTTATGTCGCACAATCAAGGACCATTTGAAGTTCGTCAAACTTTAGCTCAATACATAAGCTTTAATCGGGGGGTGCGCTGTGAACCGGAACAAATTATTTTTCATTCCTCTAGTCAAGCACTCGTTTCACAATTATTAGAATTATGCGGTGATAACAAATCCATTGCATTAGAAAATCCTGGGTATGCTCGCTATTATGAGTTGATTCAACGAAAAGGATGGAAAGTTCATACCGTACCACTCGACGATAGCGGATTCCAAATTGAAGCTATTCAACATACAGACATTGGCCTACTTTACACAACGCCGTCACATCAATTCCCTACTGGAATTATTATGCCTGTATCACGTCGCTTTGAATTATTGAATTGGGCAAGTGCAAAAGAGGGGCGCTACATAATCGAGGATGACTACGATAGTGAATTCAAATACGGAACAAGTAATATTCCTTCCCTTCAAAGTCTTGATCGTAATAATCGTACAATTTATACAGGAACATTCTCTAAGACGTTATTCCCAGGTATTCGTATTAGTTACATGGTGTTGCCACCAGAATTATTGGAGGTCTATCGTGAAAAATTTGATTACTTACTTCCACAATGCAATACATTGAACTTATATACATTACTTTATTTTATAAAAGATGGCTTCTACCAAAAGCATCTTCGCAAAATGACACATCATTTTGAAGCGATGCGACAAAAGCTTATTAAAGAACTAAAAAGAACATTCAAAAATGACATAAACATATTAGATGTTCCAGCCGGCTTACATTTTCTCGTTAAAATCAAAACGACACGAGATTATGAAGAAATTGCGGCGCGAGCAGAGAAAGCTCGTATTCATTTTTTTAATATTAAAAGATTTTCATTAAGTGAAATGCAAGAACCTGCTGATGAACGTAGCTTTATTATCGGCTTTGCAAGCTTGAAGGAAGAAGAAATGAAAGAAGCAGTTCAACGACTCTTTACAACTATTAAAGGATAGTAAAATGATTGCTCCAATTTTATATGAAAGTGAAGGTGATGTGATGAGAAGATATTTAAGCATGATTTCATTAGTGTTGTTCATCCTATTTATCTTTTTAGGTTTTATTACTCCACAAGTATTGAATCCCTTACCTGATTCTTGGGACATAATTACATTATTATTATTACTACTTGGTTCATTTTTCACTGCATTATTTAGTGAAAAGGGGCTTTTAAAAATAATTGCTTTAACTATTTCTTCTATCGGAATGTTAGTTTTATTAGTCATAACTCTAGGCGCTATCGGCATGATGATATTCGGTAACTTTGGGACTTAGAAGGAGATTAGGGGCAATCGTTGTCCTTAAAAATATAAAATGCTCAGAAATATTGTTATATCAACATTTCTGAGCATCACTAACACTTAGTTAGAAAGTTAAATTAACTATCAAGATGTTGAAATTTACTTTCCTTTCTTCACCTCATTCAGCAAGTCTGGGAAGTTTGTAAACATTCCTGTTACACCCCAGTCAATTAGCTGCTGCATTCTTTCTTTGTCATTTACTGTATATGGATGAATTTCGAGTCCGCTGTTAACTACCTTTTGTACATATGCTTCATTTAAATACGTATGGTTTGGTCCGACTCCAATCGCATATTCTTTAATCTTTGCGATTTCTTCATCTGTTATAACTGCATTCTTTTTATAAGATAACAATTGAATTAGTTTCACTGATGGATCCAATTCATTCATTATTTTAAGACTATCAGCACTAAAAGATTGGACAAGTAACGTTTTTTTGTTGATGTCATACTTATCTACAAGACGTAAAAGTTCTTCTTCCATTCCAGGGTATATGTCAGGTGATTTCGTTTCGATATAATAACTAGCATTCTTTCCGAACTTTTGAAAAATCTCTTCAAGAGATGGTACTTGTAATCCTACATACTCTGACTTAGCATATTGTGGATATGCTTCATTAAACCAGCTTCCAGCATCCAAATGTTTGATTTCATCTAGGGTATAGTCTTTTACAGGGCCTGTCCCATCTGTTGTCCGATCCAACTTTTCATCATGCATAGCAATTAATTGACCATCCTTTGTCATCTGTAAATCGATTTCAATATAGTCACCATGCAATTTTTCTCCCATTTGATAGGAAGTAATTGTATGTTCAGGAGCATAACCTGAAGCACCACGATGTGAGACATTTTCGATATTCTTATATTTTTCCTTAGCTAAAGCTGTTCCTCCATCTGTTGTCGCAATCCCACCCACTATTACAAGAGCACCAAGAGCAGATAACCATTTTCTTTTCAATTCCAACATCTCCTATCTTCTGAATAGACTTCTATTCAACAATAACAGGAGAATGTTAATCTCTTTCAAAAC
>DATMJF010000432.1:0-6666 GCA_035554455.1 Rummeliibacillus sp. | reverse complement strand
ATATTCCACAATATCACTCATGATTTCAAACCCTTTTTTACGATAATAAGGAATTGAATATGGGAACAAATAAGAAAGATGATATCCATCTTTTTTCAATCGCTCAAGACTAGCATAGATCAATTTATGCATTAAACCGTGTTTTGAATATTCCGGGTAGGTACCGACAGCAGTTATTCCTCCCATTTTATAGATTCGATTATGAATATTTACTTCAAAAGGCAAATTTAAAATTTGAGCTACTAGTTGATCTCCATCAAACCACCCAAGTGCTACTCCCTCATCAAATTGTGTGGATTTTGCGGACACAAATAAACGATCTTTGTTAATGGATAAATTAACTTGAAATACATAATTCAGTAGTTCAATGGATTGTGATATCTCCGTTTGCTTGATTTCTCTCATATGTAAGTTTGATTTCATTTTTTCTTCCCCTTTAGATATGATTATCTTCTCTATTTTTACCACATGTCTAAGATTTTCACAAAAAAAAATTGCCTCAAGAAAATTTGAGGGCAATTAAAAACTATTGTATTACTAATTTTCATAGTACAAATCCATTATTAAATGAAGTGGAATCAGCTTCGCTTTCCGCGGGCGAACCGACGAGCCTCCTCGCTGCGCTCCGGGGTCTCGTCTGGCTCGTTTTCCCGCAGGAGTCTTCGCTAATTCCACTTCAATAAAGATAGGCATACAAAATTTTATATTTTATAAAAAAAATTCATCTATTTTGACTTTTTCAGCGTCCTTTCTCTCTGCCTGCGGGGTCTCATCTGTCTCGCTTTCCCGCGGGAGTCTACGTCACTTCAACAAAGGTACAAAGATGAAATTTCATAAAAAATACTCTTCCACTTAAACTTTTTAAGTATCTTTAGAATTCTCACATTGCTTTTATTCATTATTATTTTTGTAATATGTTGAGTGCTTCAGTTGGATCTGTTATTGCCAATTGGCAGCTATAATTTTGACATAGTTGCAATTCAAAAGTACCCTGCTCTTCTATGTGCCAAACATCAAATGGACGATATTGTGAGTAAAGTGCACGGCGAATTTCATCTGTTGGGTTTGTCAGATGGATTTCGCTCGACTCTGTTTGATGAGCCAACATCAATTGTAATAGCCATAACGTTGCTGAAGGAAAGCGATTAATATCTGCTGAAAAAGCATCAAGAATTTTATCAGCTAGATTTATATAATCTTCTTTTTCAGTTAACTTTCCAAGTCTCCAAAGTTGCATTGCAGCTGTACTATTACCTGCTGGATACGCATTATCTAATGCTGTTTTTTCACGAACGATTAACGTTTCTGCAGTATGATTGGTTAAGAAAAAACCACCATTTTCGGTGTCATGAAATTGATCAACCATTTCTTTTGTTAATTGTTCTGCACGGTCAATGTATTCTTTATCTCCTGTTGCTAAATATAATTCATTTAATGCCCATAAATAGTTCGCATAGTCATCTATAAACGCATTTTGTTTCGCTTGTCCTTCACGATAGCTAACAAGAAGTTTACCTTCATTAACTAAATTCTTTTGTACAAATTCATCAATCTCTTTAGCTATGTTAATAAAAGATCCCTCTTCAAATACTGCGCCTGCTTTTGCTAATGAACTCATTAGTAATGTATTCCAGGCTGTTAGTATTTTATCATCTACATGAGGGTATATTCGTTTCTCTCGCTCATGAAGTAACGTTTGCCGGCATTGTTCAAGTTCATCCTGTGACAATACTTGAAAATCCGTTTCAATTAAGTTCGGAATATTCTTTCCTTCGAAATTTCCTTCTGGCGTAATATCATAGGTTGCGGCATATACTTTGCCTTTCTTTTCCCCTAATATTTCTAAGATTTCTTCGTAATCCCACAAATAATATTTTCCCTCTACGCCTTCACTATCGGCATCAATTGCACTATAACACCCACCTTCAGGATTTTGCATTTCTCGTTGTAAAAAGCGAATCGTATCGTAAACTACATGCTTAAAGGTCTCACTTTTGGTGATTTGATAAGCTTCTGTATAGCAATGTAATAAAAGTGCTTGATCATACAGCATCTTTTCAAAATGAGGCACTAGCCACATTTGGTCAGTTGAATAGCGTGCAAATCCAAAGCCAATATGATCATAAATTCCACCACGATGAATTTGCTCTAAAGTTTTCGTTGCCATAAGTAATGCATTCTCTTTGCCTGTTGCTACGTAATAACGGAGTAAATATAATATTTGACCCGCGGTTGGAAATTTCGGTGCAGTACCAAAACCACCATATATTCCGTCAAATTGAGCTTGCAAGTTTTGGAAAGCTTCGTTTGTTCTGGTGGATGGTATTGACGCAACTTCTTGCTGTGTCATTTCATGTAACGCTGAAATGATTCCATCCACTACTGTTGCGATTTGTTCCGGATCTTCATGATAAACCTTAGCCAAGTTTGGAATAACCTCCATCATTCCAGGTCTTCCATACTTACTATGTTTTGAAAAATAAGTGCCAGCATAAAATGGCTTCTGATCAGGTGTTAAAAAGACATTTAGTGGCCATCCTCCTGACCCCGTCATCATTTGACATACATTCATATAGATCGAATCAATATCCGGTCTTTCTTCTCTATCCACCTTAATGCAGACAAAATGTTGGTTCAACAATGCTGCTACTTCTTCGTCTTCAAAGGATTCATGAGCCATTACGTGACACCAGTGACAAGTTGAATATCCAATGCTTACAAGTACGGGCTTGTCTTCTTGCTTTGCAATTTTGAAGGCTTCTTCACCCCATGGATACCAGTTTACTGGGTTATATGAGTGCTGTAATAGGTAAGGCGAAGTCTCCGCAATGAGTTTATTGGGTTTATTAGTATTTGGCATTGGATCACCTTCTTTCCTCTTTTAATTATTACCTACTTATTTTAACCACATTAAGTTTTTATTTAACATCTTTTAAAATTTGAAAAGATTGGTACCAGTGAAATACATTGAACCTAAATCTGTTTTTAAAGGCTTTTAGAAGAAGTTTGACAAGGGTATACAATTCGGAACTTGTTATGAAAACAAGACCGATATAGCTTTCTGTGAATCCGATTATTCAACTCCCCATAATTCTCTTGCACCCCTATTTGCCATATACAATAACGAATGCCCACTACCAAAACCAATATCAAAACCTTTTTTATTTTCTATGTTTTCAAAGAGCATTAATTCTTCTTCTGTTTGAGTAAATGGCCCATAACTAGGTGATGCATCGACTCCATTTTAAAATGATGAGCCCGCATTTTACGATAAATAAAAAGAATCCATTTTGAAAAAAAGATTGATCAAAATGGATTCTTATATTGTAATATTAAGATTGATCATTTTCTGCCCTTGTTGTTAAATAATCGTGCCTTTTAATGGATTAAACAATTATTAACCAAATTTTTAATATATGGTGTAATATAACTCTTTAGTTAAACCTTCAGGTAATCTCCATCGTTGAGACTGCTTGTCGATTAGTAATTAAAACAGGTAGATATCTATCTAATACCAACTCTACAAATTCTAACTCTTTTAAAACAACCTCTTATTAAGCTTTAGAAATATCAATAAATCCTTCTCCGAACACATCACGAACATCGTGTATAGCGATGAAAGCATTCGGATCAGTAGATTGAACAATCCGTTTCAACTTTATTACTTCTTGCTTACTAATAACAATATAAAGAATTTCCTTTGGGGTTTTTGTATAATAACCATGACCCGAGTAGACGGTTACCCCTCTGTCCATTGATGTAGTCACCTGTTCGGCAATGGCATTCGGTTTATCAGAAATAATCGTTATGGCCTTCTTCGAATTCAATCCTTCGATTACAAATTCCATCACTTTCGTTCCTACATATAGCATAATAATTGTCAACATCAGCTTTTCTGCACCAATGATAAAATAAGATGAAAAAGCAACTATTAAATCAAAAAACAATAGACCATAGCTCATGCTCCATCCTAAACACTTATGTGTTATCCTTGCTAAGATGGTAGTACCTGCTGTTGTTCCGCCAACCCGAATGATTAGTCCAATCCCGCACCCTACAAATATTCCTCCAAAAATGGCATTTACCATCAATTCATCAGAAGCAATATTCCAACCTTCTGTCAGATGAAGAAAAAGCGAGTTAGAAACTACAGCAATAATCGTATAAATCATTGTTATCTTATTCATAAATTTATAACCAATTATTAACAAAAACGCATTCAGAATTAAGTTGACTAAACCTGGTGACCACTTAAATAAATAGTAAGTAATAATCGTGATACCAGTTACTCCGCCTTCACCAAGCTCGTTCGGAATAACAAATAAATTAACACCTAACGCAAAAATAAACGCACCAATAATGATAAAAATAATGTCTGTGGTTCTTTTTTTCATACAATACCTCACTGCTTATAAAAAAATTTACTCAGGACAAACTCTCACCATTATATCGCGGAACACTTAAATCGAACAATAGTCTGTTTTATTTTTTAATAAATGATTTAATCAAACTTTATTCTAAATCTACAGCTTATTCAACAAATTGCCCGATTGTTGAATAGAAAGCATTGAAACCGCCTTTAATGGACGTATATGTATATTTTGTATTTCCTCTTCTCAAAAATTCTTTTGATGAGTCAAAATAATTACTCAAAAACTTATTCAAAACTATGAGGCTATTGGGTTTATTTTTACTATGCATTGAGATCAGCCTCATTCATTTTTTTATTACTACCTATTTATTCTAACCATATTCACCCTATTTGATATCTTTAAAAACCTTAGTTCCTACTTTTTTATCTACAAAAAAGATACCAACCTTCTCTTGTTACAGAGCAGTTAGGTATCTTCTACTTTGTTTAAAACCTTCAAGTCTTACATCCCTACCGAAACATTGCTTCATAATCAGGTATTCAAGAGTCATTTTTTTAAAGCATTAATTTTTACTAAACTTTGAAGCTACTTCTATAAGCTTGTCCTTATAAAGGATAAGTTCGTTAACGTCATTTATCTTAAAAGTTGTTTTATCATCATCATTAAATTGAACATATTTGTTAGATGTATTTAATCCTAATCTACATATCCATTTTCTAATACTGTCATCTATTAATATATTAAAGTAACTCTTGTTATCCCTATAATAGAATCTCTTGGTTTCAATTACATCCTTGAGTAGTAATTTTACAAGTACATATCCTTCAATTTCCTCTTCTGTTGTAACAATCTCATCTATAACTTGTTCGTTACTTTTTTCTTGAGTTTCTTGATTATTAGTAATAACAACTTCATCACTTGCTAATGTATTTTCATTGTTTTCAGATGAATTTAAAGCTTTTTGCAGCTTATCACTTACTCTTTCATTTAGGAATTGAATTAATGATTTTTTTACAATATCCCTAAAATTATCAATAACTTTTTTTGTTTTAACTCCTTGATATACTTCATTTATAATAAATTTTATAAATTCTTCGTTAGGCTCTTCCCATTGTTCATTTAGAAACTGTTTTATCTCACCAGTGTATTTTAATTCAGAAGCGGTTGTTAAAACATTATCAACATCAAAAACCGTTTTTCTAAACTTAGCTATTTCAAAAATAAGATTATCCCTTAGTTCAAGCATATTAAAGACAAGAAATGGTTTTACATCCATTTTATTCGGCTCTTCTAAATCAGTATAAAATTTATATTCAATACCATTAGTTAGAATTGCAAATTTCGCTTTAGTTGTTCCAAAGTACCTATATAACTGTGAATCATGTTTATTGAGTTTCTCATGAACACTTTTTGCCTCAATTAGTATTATAGGATTACCACTTTCTATTATTGCATAATCAATTTTTTCACCTTTTTTTATACCAACGTCTGCAATAAATTCTGGAACAAATTCTTCTGGATTGAAAATATCATAACCAAGAGATTGTATAAAGGGCATTATTAAAGATGTCTTTGTTGCCTCTTCAGTTTGAATATTACCTTTGATTTTCTCAATTCTATTTGAAAGCAATTTTATTTGTTGAATAAAATTTTCCATTTATTACTCCTCCTAACATATGTTTTAAAGAAATTATATCAAACTTATATATTCTTTTTATATATTTTGTATATTAACTTTTTCATTTCTAATGAACTTTCAACTAAAACTGTTTTAATTACACCTAACTGGTATAATCACAAATGAATTAATAGTAGCATTGGTTATCTAACGCAAGATGAATATCAGTTTCCATTATATATTTTTCTAAATAAATCCCAGTATTATTAACTAAGCTTTCATCATCCGTGAACCGGTGCTGGGGAAGTATTTTAATGCGTGTTCACATATTGCTACCATTAAGCTGTTGACCTCATAATTAAGATGCAAAAAACGCATGACATTATTTTGTGTCATGCGTTTTTTGATTAGGCGTGATGTATTATTTCCGCCAAAAATTCGTATATTCTGCTTTATCCTGAATATTAAATTCTATCATTTTCTCAAGCAATTCGTAATTTACCGGCCCATTCCACGGAATTCGAAACAAGCCTTTGGTAGCACTGTAGCCAGCTTGGACAATGTCATCAGCAAAGTGCGCGATGACAAATTCTTCTGGTGAAACGCTCAAATGATGCTTCGCTGTGGAAAAACCGATGATAAATGTGCCATGATCGGTAAACATTGGTGTATTCC
>DATMJF010000431.1:0-4922 GCA_035554455.1 Rummeliibacillus sp. | reverse complement strand
AGAACACCATCGATACAAAAATCCCCGTATATTTTATCAATTATTCTCATACACGTGCTCCTATCCTGTATTTTCCATACTTTATTATTTAAGGGTAATTGTTTTTGATTAAAGTACTTATACTTTTGTACAATTTTTTCTTTACTCCAGAGCATAAACTTTAATAGTGATAAATATGAATGAATTTTTTTGAACATTGAGAAAAAATATGCTAATCAAATCCGTTTTATCATCATATTATTTGATATACAAATTGTCATGCTTCCAAAAGCTATTTTGAAATTTCCGTTATTAAAATGTTAGTTGTATTAATTTTCATGCTGTTTGAGAAAAAGAAGAGACAATACAATTAAAATGGGGGAATCCAATTGGATAAAAGGAAGTTTAACAAGATTTCAATTAGTTGTTTTATTGCTACAGTTCTCGCGTTTTTAGGCTGTTATAAGTTGTGGCAATATGCAAGTAACTCAATGTCAGATAATGATTATAGTCATACAGGGTTTGTAGGGTATATTTGTTTCATAATTGTTTTTGCTTCTCCATTAGTAGGTCTTCTCTTTGCTATTATAGGTGAAAAAGGATTTTTGAAAGCAATTTTAATAATCGGTAATACAGTTGCCTTTCTAACACTCGGGCTCGTAATTGCAGTGATTGCTTTTAGAGATTTTATCTAAATACGCTGTTAAATTTAACAAAGCCTCTATATAAGTGAATTAGCAGTATTACTCAATATGTATAACACCTTCTTTTGTTGGAGGTGTTTTTATATTTGTTATATGATCTTTTCGCTACTTTGCATATCCTCATTAGAAAAATGTATTGATAACGGACCGATGGAATCGTGTTTTGGGGTACATTGGAGTGCGAAAAATACTATCTAAATAAATATGAAACATTCGAAGAGTTACAACAAGCAATTAATGAATATATCTATTTTTATAACAACAATCGTTATCAAAAACGATTAAACGGCTTAAGCCCTTTAGAATTTAGGAATCAAGCCGGTTAACGTTTTTTTATTATTTCGACTGTCTACTTGACAGGGAGCACTTCATTTTATTCGAAATGAAAAAAGTACAGACTGAAAGAAATCTCCAGCCTGTACTTCGCCATTCTATTTCATTCGCTTTTTATACACCTTCATCGAAATCACATAAAACAAAATCCCAACTCCCACTAACCATAACACTGCTGCTAAAATCTCACCAGAGTCCGGCTGCCCAGCCAAAAGTGAACGCACACTTCCGGCAATTGGTGTCATCGGCTGATTTTCGGCAAAAGCCCGAAGTCCGCTACCCATATTATTTGTCGGAACAAAGGCGGAACTTACAAACATTAGTCCCATTAGCAAATAAGAGAACACGCTCGCACCTTCATAAGATTTTGCCATTAGCCCGAATGCTACTGCCATCCAAGTGAAAGCGAAAATTGTGAGCAGTATCATACCCGCTGCTAGTAGCCATTCCACAAAATCAGCGTGAGGACGGAATCCCATGAGAAAAGAAATGAGAATCACCGCAACAACTGATAATAAGTTTAATACCAAAGTTGAGATGACATGCCCTCCCAATATGGATGATTTGGCGATTGGCATGGAATGGAATCTGTCAAAAATCCCTCTAGTCATATCTGTATTCACTCGGACTGCTGTATAGGCAATCCCCATTCCAATACACATAAGCAATACACCAGGTACGATAAAATTCACATAATCAACTTTATCCATTGTCATGGCACTACCGAAAATATAGACAAAAGCAAGCATAAGCATAATCGGCATGAGAATCGTTGAGATAATCGTGTCAACACTTCGGAGTGAATGTTTCATCACCCTACTGCTCATGGTAAAAGTATCGCTGAAAAAATGTTTTCCGCTCATGACTATTCTCCTTTCTTTACAGTAACAGCGAGGAAAATTTCCTCAAGTGTCGGCTGTTTTTCAACGTATTCCACTTTTTTAGGTGGAATAATTGCTTTTAGTTCATCCATTGTGCCTTGTACGAGAATTTTTCCTTCATGCAAAATAGCAATGCAGTCAGCTAGTTGTTCGGCTTCTTCTAAATATTGGGTAGTGAGAAAAACGGTAATACCAGCTTTCACCATATCACGAATCACATCCCACAAAGCCAAACGTGCTTCCGGGTCAAGTCCGACAGAAGGCTCATCAAGAAAAACAAGTTCCGGTGACCCAAGTACTGTCATTGCTAAATCCAAGCGTCGTTTCATACCGCCTGAATAAGTAGCAAGAGCTCGATCGCCAGATTCTAGTAAATCAAAGCGACGTAGACTTTCCTCCACAGCTTTTTTTCGATCAGGCAAGTGGCGAAGTTTTGCTACTAGGTCGAGATTTTCCCGCCCTGTCAAAATATCATCTACCGCCACATTTTGTCCGGTTAGGCTGATTTTCTCACGTACTTGTTTTGGGTTTGTTTGAAGGTTGGCACCACAAACTTCAATTTCACCCTTATCTGCTTGCAGTAAAGTAGTTAAAATTTTAATAATAGTGGTTTTACCGGCACCATTTGAGCCTAATAAAGCGAAAACACTGCCTTTTTTTACTTCAAAATCCACACCTTTTAATACTGGGACATTTTTGTAGGATTTTTCAAGTCCTCTTACTGAAACAGCAAGATTACTCATCTTTTTTCCCTCCCAATTCTTTCATGATACTTTCATTTAGGTTCTTACGCCAGTTAGCAGTGTAAGTTTTGGCATTTTCCAATAGTTCATCACAGAAGGAAGCAACGTCTTCGCCAGTAATCTCCAAAACTTGTTTGCCATCTGCTACACCTGATTCAAATAAATCAATTAATTCATATTGAATTTGCAGCATATCATAACCGTTTCCCGCAGCAAAATTCCACATATATCCTTGAATTTTTTTATATACGAATTGATAATCCTCTGGAAATTTTTCCACCCTTGCCATCATTGCCTTATACTCTTTTTTATCTCCAACCATTTTTTTCAGAAAGTCTAACATTTTATTTTTCCCCCTTTAAGGTATTTATTTTTGATGAAACAAAATCCCATTTTCTCCAAAACTGTTGTAATTCCTCATCCCCAGCTTCGTTTAATGAATAAAACTTACGAGGCGGGCCCATTTCAGAACGTTTTTTCTCAATTTTTACCAATTCTTTCTTTTCCAGCCGTACCAAAATGGTGTAGACTGTACCTTCGACAACCTCTGTAAATCCTAGTTCATTGAGGCGGCGGGTAATCTCATAGCCGTAAGTATCACCCCGACTGATGATTTCCAATACACAACCTTCCAACGAGCCTTTGAGCATTTCTGTTAAATTTTCCATAGCATACACCTCCTCAATTATTTAGTTAAATTAATTTTCGGTCTATTTAGTAAAGGTAAACTGTAACATGAAGTAGCGGAGGGTCATAAATATTGAATATTATATTAATAAAACCACCTCCCAAGCTAATTAGTAATACAGATATTTAGTATCACTTAGTACTGGAGTATCGTAACACTAGCTTATGCGTCTAGGATTTCATTTGTTACAACTATATAGTGTTGCAGATATTCAGTATTACTTAGTACTTCTACATTGTAACACTGAGTAGTGAGGTTATCAAGCAGTTAAGTAAAAAAATTAAAAATGTTTTACCAATAGTATAAAATCTAGGTTTTCATCCATAAGATAATACATTGTCCCATTGTCTGTTTGTGCTACTCGAATGGATATAACCTCATGCCACTTATCTTTCAGTGTTTTTTGCTTCTTGGATATTTCATTTAGCTAATAACTCCTTTAAATACACTTAAAATTAAGGTCCTCGAACTATGGTTCAGCGGAGTGCTGTCCTCGCACCGAGGCTACGTCCTCCTACTACAAAAGAAAAAAGTATACATTAGAACTTATGTTCTTATTTTATTATGAATTATCTATTATTTTCATGTGTATTTAATTCATAATTTAAGATAAAAAAAGATAGTAGGGATAATCAATCCTTACTATCTTTACTCTTAATATTTATGTGTATTTAACATTTTTACTCCGTCTTATATTTACTATTAAGTGAAACAATTTATTCATTTACACACCATAAGCTGCTCCATACTAATCCAAGCACTAAATCAATTCTGTATTTCTTCTTCGTTATCCATCAGCCATTCTCCTTTTCGGCCCAAGAATCCACTTAAAAATATGATGAGATGAATAAGTAAGAATACGTTTTCGTTAAAGTACCAACTGTTTGTATAATAATTGAATGGACTTTTTTGATAAATAACAGAATCAGTATCATTCCAATTTCCATGTAAAGCTGCCAATGAGTTCTGTACAAGCTGATATTCTCCAGAAATACTAATTAGTAGAATAAGAGCAGTGACGAACAGTAATAACCATGGTCTCTTTAAAGGTTTTATTGCAAAATATTTTCTACCAACTGACCATGTGATAAAAATACTTAACAATAGAAACGGAATAAGAATCACAATGGGTATGAAAGCTCCATTTCCATTAACATCACTTTTTGTTGGATCTTGTGTAAAATAAAATTCGATCAGGATAAACCCGAAAAAGGTAATTGCCAAAGATATATACCATGCTAAATTTCGCAATTTAATTCTCCTTCCAATGACAAAAATCTTCAAATTCCGCAAACAGCATAGATAAAATTTGACATTTTACTTCTAAAATAATTTGTTAAGAATTTTGGGAATTCCTTTAATAATATCATTTGGCGTTACACCGTAATGTGATAAATCCTTTGCTTGTAACTCTGCTGCTCTAGCATGTAAGAAAGTAGCACATACTAAAGCTTGTTCTGCGCTAGCCCCTTGGCATAATAATGAGAGGATGACACCCGTTAATACATCACCACTCCCTCCTTTACCTAAAGCATCATGACCAAAAGGATTGATCCAAGTATTCCCTTCAGGTGTAGCGATGATCGAACGATGA
>DATMJF010000430.1:0-9053 GCA_035554455.1 Rummeliibacillus sp. | reverse complement strand
ACCAATCGGCAACAAAATGGCACGTTGGATTGAAAATGAGGAAGACGTTAAGGAATCAATGTCAGGCCCACGTAGTATGTTGGTACATGACCGTTTTGGTAACCTTGTATTCTTATTTGAAAATGAATTTGCAATGCGTTGGTTCACTGATAAAAATCCAGATATTCAATTATATAGCTTGCTTTAATAATCGCGTTGTTAAATATAATTGATATAAAGTAATAATAGAAGATGTAACTGTTGCTAATAGCACAAAGCGATGGATTATAAATCATATAAGACTGTAGACAAACTAGAAGAAATTCGAGTTCATCTACAGTCTTTTTCTTTTAAAATAAATATTGATAAATAATGCAAAATTCATATAAAAAATACGGACATTTAATGATATCCAATTTTGTGTATTGCAACGTAAACGACGGCGAGGTCTCGAAAATGCATTCGCATTTCCTTCGTGCGATGTTAATTCAGTGAGGTTCATTCATAGTCCTACGGGAAAAGCCTGAGCTGAAAGCCCCGCAGGAACTTAGAAAAGGCACTGGAAAAGTAAAAAAATAGATGAAATATTTTTATAAAAATCTTGTATTTCTATATTTGTTGATGTGGAATTAGCGAAGACTCCTACGGGAAAGCGAGACAGATGAGACCCCGGAGAGCGATTAAGGAACGGAGTCTAAGAACGCTACGTCCTGTGGCAACGACTCCGTGACCAACATCCTGTTGCCCCGAGGAGGATCAACGCTCGCCCGCGGAAAGCGCCGTCTGTAGCGGAACATCCAAATCTGAATAGTGAAAAGTTAATATGTTGAAATGTTAGTATTTTAAAACCAAAAATGGATTTATGAAATTGATTCATGCAACGAATTATTTGTAAATATTCTGAATAATAACTATGATAATAGAATAAGGACATTGCAATCTGTTCGCCTAATGATGGATGATTCTAGTAAATTAACGTAGTATTAAAGTTTTGTAAATATGAACGGGATTCAATATGAGTGCTGATGATATATTGATAATATAATCCTAAATGAGTGTTAAATTTGCCATTCTTATAACAATAGAAAGAGGGAAAATCAATGACAGTAGCCTTTTTTACCGGATTTCCGGGATTTATTGCAAGTAGGATCATTCGCGAGGCATTCAAAAAATATCATTATGAACGTGTTTACGCCATTGTTTTAGCTACTCAATTTGATAAGGCAGAACAAGAGAAAAAGGCTATTCTAAAACAATTTCCAGACAAAGAGATTGTGTTAATTGAAGGAGATATTACTTTACCGCAATTAGATTTAAGTGATGAAACAATTATTATGCTACAAGATCAAGTGGAAGTCGTATGGCATCTAGCTGCTATCTATGATTTAGCCGTACCAAGACCTATTGCTTGGAAAGTTAATGTACATGGTACAGAGATGATGAACCTCTTTGTAGAAGAGTTACCCCATTTAAAACGCTATGTGTATTTTAGTACGGCATATGTAGCAGGAACTCGTATCGGAAATTTACTTGAGACAGAACTTGTACGTCCAGATGAATTTAAAAACTTTTATGAGGAAACGAAGTTCGAGGCAGAATTATTAGTAGACATGCTAAAAGACCGCCTTCCTGTTACAATTATACGACCAGGTATCGTTCGGGGAGATTCCAAAACGGGAGAAACGACAAAATTTGATGGGCCTTATTTTTTACTAAATATGATTGATCGGTTGAAAAAGTTGCCGATTCTCCCCTATATCGGCCATTCTACTTCCAAAATTAATGTAGTTCCTGTAGATTATATTTTTGAAGCTGCTGTGTATTTGAGTGAACTTGAGGAAGCGAGAGGGACCACTGTTCATTTAACAGATCCAAATCCTCATCCCGTTCAAGAAGTATATCGAGCTTTTGTAAAAGAAATAACGGGTAAAACACCAAAAGGACATATTCCGTTAAATTTTGCTCAAGCATCATTGGGTATTCACGCTATTCGTAAAAAGCTTGGTGTGGAGTACGAAGCACTTGATTATTTAACTTGGAATGCAAATTTTGATACAACGATTGCAAATACATTATTAAAGGATTCAGGAATTAAATGTGCAGATTTCATCAAAACAATTCCGACTATGATTCTGTATTATGAAGAACATAAAAATAATCAGAAATATCAAATTGAAATAAAATAATCAAATAATCCCGTTTACTTTTAGATAATAATTCTTTATACTAGGCTTATACAAAAAACTAAATAACTTTTGACATTATTGTCAAAGGGGAGTAGCTATAGGGAAACCTACCTTATACTCGTCATTACATGACTTAATTGTCATCGGGTATGAGAGCAAATTATACTTTTACAAATTGCTAAGCGAGACCTTTGCCTTTTATAGGCAGGGGTCTTTTATTTTTTTGTAAAAAGGAGGAAATTGGATGGAAACGATATTATTGGAATATGGATGGGTATTATTAGTACTGATTGTGTTGGAAGGATTATTAGCAGCAGATAATGCTGTTGTAATGGCTGTCATGGTCAAACATTTGCCGCGAGTACAACAGAAAAAAGCATTGTTTTATGGATTAATAGGTGCATTTGTATTACGTTTTGCTGCACTGTTCTTAATTACATTTTTGGTTAACTGGTGGTGGGTACAGGCAATTGGTGCTGCGTATCTTCTGTTCATTTGTTGTAAACATATTTATGATATGCGAAAACATGATGGCGAGGAAGAGCATCATCAAAAGGAGAAGAAAGCATCAGGATTTTGGGCTACCGTTGTAAAAGTTGAATTGGCCGATTTAGCCTTTGCAATTGATTCAATGCTTGCAGCAGTTGCACTTGCTGTAACTTTACCTGAATTAGGAAACTTGCAGGTTGGAGGGATAAATGGCGGTCAATTTATGGTTATGTTCTTAGGCGGTATTATAGGTTTAATCATTATGCGATTTGCAGCACAATGGTTCGTTCGTCTATTGCAACAATACCCTTCACTTGAAACAGCGGCATTCTTAATCGTCGGGTGGGTAGGTGTTAAATTAACTGTAATGACATTAGCACATCCTCAAGTTGGAATATTAGATGAACATTTCCCTCACTCCGTATTATGGAACAGTATTTTCTGGAGCGTTCTCGTCTTTTTAGCTCTGGGAGGTTATATCACAGGTGTACGAAATAAAAAGAAGTTAGCAGTGAAAGAAACAAAACATATAAAAGAGATTGAAGAATAATCCCCAAAAATCCTATTCACAGAAATTTTAGAATAGGATTTTTTTTGAAGATTTAGGAAATAGTTATTCAATTGCTAAAATTGCCTAAATAGTTGGTTGGAGTAAGTAAGTATGAATAATTCAGGTTTATAAAGCGAAATTTGTAAGGCGAATATCATAAGTCTCTTTCTTTTTTGCCCAATTTTGCATACAATTGAATGTATCTGGGTTTCAAGAGTGAAAGGATCGATATTATGGGAACAGCTAAAGAATTAAATAAGCGTTCAACGCCATTCCAAGCGATCGTTTCATATTACTTTGTCGCTATAGCTATTTCATTTATTCTTTTAAGATTACCAGGTGTGCATCAAGATGGTGTACATGTATCCTTATTAGATTCTTTGTTTACAGCTGTAAGTACAGTAAGTGTTACGGGATTATCAGTTATCAATATTTCAGAGACATATACTACCTTTGGAATTGTAATGCTGTCTCTAATTATGCAGCTTGGTGCGATTGGTATTATGTCATTAGGTACCTTTACATGGCTTTTGTTCGGAAAAAAAATTGGCTTACGTGAAAGACAATTAATTATGGTAGATCATAATCAATATAATCTTTCTGGTGTCGTACATTTGATTAAAGAGATATTAAAAATATTATTGGGAATTGAGTTGATTGGAGCAACCATTTTAACTCTTTATTTTACACAGTATTTTGATACATTTAAAGAGGCTCTTTATAATGGATTATTTGCTGCAATCTCTGCTACAACCAATTCAGGGTTTGATATTACAGGAAGTTCATTGGAACCTTTTCATCATGATTATTTCGTACAATTGATTAATATGATTATGATGGTATTGGGGACTATTGGATTTCCTGTATTAATTGAAGTGAAAAGATTCCTTTCAAATAGGGACAGTCATTTTAAATTTTCGCTTTTTACGAAAATTACAACTTCAACTTACGCAATTCTATTTGTTGTTGGTTCATTAGGGATCTTAATATTAGAATCTTTCCATTCGTTTAAAGGAATGAGCTGGCATGAAGCATTGTTTACAGCGATGTTCCATTCTCTATCTGCAAGATCTTCAGGATTCGTAACAGTTGATATAACGGATTTCAATGAAGCGACAGATATCTTTTTAAGTGTGCTAATGTTTATTGGGGCTTCGCCAAATTCTGTTGGAGGAGGTATTCGAACCACAACATTTGCGGTTGCTATTCTTTTCTTGATCAATTTTGCAAGGAATAAAACAGAAATTCAAATCTTCCATCGTGAAATTCATATGATTGATGTATACCGTTCTTACGTAGTCATTATTTTATCGAGTTTCATAGTAGTTGTAGCAACGATGATTTTATCATTATCAGAAACGAATGCTACGCTAATGCAAATTATTTTTGAAATTACATCGGCGTTCGGGACAGTTGGAATGTCGCTGGGTTTAACAGAACATTTATCAGCATTTGGTAAAGTCGTTATGATGGTTCTAATGTTCATAGGGCGGGTTGGAATAATTTCTTTCTTATATTCGATAGGAGGAAAATCTAAAAAAACGAATTATCATTATCCAAAAGAGCGTGTAATAATTGGATAATCATATAAGCCTATAAAGCAAAGGGAAATGATAAAAGAGAAAAGGGATATCTATAAGCTGTTAATGCTTATTAGAAATCCCTTTTTATTATTACTAGAGAGGTCTATCTCTCATTAACGGATAATATTACTCACTTGAATGAAGTTTAAAACTTTATCCCGCATTAACGGGCAGTAATACCCCCAGCTTAAGATTGAGAGAGAAGCAAAGAAGATAGGTGGGGGGGAACTGCCCGTAAAAGCCCGATTGGTTCGGTCCAACAGGATGTTGGACACTCAGTTGTTGCCACAGGACGTGGCGAAATTAAACTGAGTTCTTTTTTTAGTGGGGATGAAGAAAACCCCCACTGATGGAAGTTTCACTTTATGCTAATTTTGTCTCATCAATTGTAGCAAAGTAAGGTGATCCGTCTTTGCGGAAGAATGTGATCAAATAGCCTTTTTGTTTTTTGATTTCTCCATTTATATAAGCTTCAAAGTTAATGTTAAATGGCGTTAGCAATGTATGCTTGTATAAATCTTTTTCTACAATATTCATACTTGCAAATTCTAAACCTGCAATCTCAGGTTTTTCGCGTAATGCTTTGAAAATTGTTTTTGAAGCGTCTTCTTGTGTTCGATTTTGCCACCAAATTTTACGAGGTTGGAATTGCTGCGCTTTTAAATAGTCAAGCTGCATTAAATTGGTAACAATATCTATTGGTACATTGCCACGTTGCTCTAAGAATTCTAATAAGCGAGTAAATAAGTCCTCTAACTGATGACCGATACGAGACCAGCCTTGTTCATCCCAGTAGGTTCCGAACTCTTGGAAAAAGTCGAAAGCGGAGTCAAATACCTCTGTTACTAAAAACTCGATTGTGCTATTCATTCGATGGTCATTCCAATATTTTTCTAAAATATCCTCAGTTTGTTTAATGTGTAGGATATCGTCAAACGATAATACATTATTAGCAAAGATTTCATAAGGGGCCATATCGATATATTGGTAGCCAAATTGTTTTGCCTGTAAACGAAGACCAGTACCACGTAATAATTTTAAAAATCCTAACTGTAATTCTTCAGGTCTCATCGCAAATACATCGTTAAATGTTTTGCGGAAGCTCATATAATCTTCTTCAGGTAATCCAGCAATTAAATCTAAATGTTGATCAATTTTCCCGCCCTCTTTTACCATATTGACAGTACGAGAAAGTTTAGTGAAGTTTTGACGGCGTTTGACTAAATCATTCGTTAAATCATTCGTCGATTGGACACCAATTTCAAAACGGAATAATCCTTTAGGTGCATTGTCATTTAAAAATTGAATCACTTCAGGTCTCATAATATCTGCAGTGATTTCAAACTGGAACACTACACCAGGTTTATGCTCGTCTATAAGAAATTGAAACATTTCCATCGCATAGCTTCTACTTATGTTAAATGTTCGATCGACAAATTTTACTGTTCGAACACCATGATCCATTAAATATCGAATATCGTCTTTGATTTTCTCACGATTAAAGTAACGAACGCCAACTTCAATAGAAGAAAGACAAAACTGGCAATTAAAAGGACACCCTCGACTCGTTTCGATATAAGCAATCCGTTTTGGAATATGTGGAATATCTTCTTCGAAACGGAATGGGGTGGGTATTTCACGTAAATCAATTTTAGGTGCAGCAGGATGAATGACGACTTTACCTTCTTTTAAATAACCAATACCAGGTACATCATCTAGCGGAATTTGACCGTTTAAATAATGAAGCAATTGTTTGAATGACAATTCGCCCTCACCAATAATAATATAATCGACTTCTTCAATAGAATGTAGCCAATCATGAACATCATAGGAAACCTCTGGACCACCTAAAATAATTTTAGTATTCGGGCTTACTTTTTTCACCATTCGAATAACGCGAATAGTTTCTTCAATGTTCCATATATAACAACTAAAACCGATAATATCTGGTTTTTTTTGATAAAGATCTGACACGATATTAAACGATGGATCCTTTATAGTGTATTCAGCTAAGATAGGGTCGAATTCAGGTTTAGCATATGATTTCAAATACCGAATAGCAAGATTGGTATGGATGTACTTAGCGTTTAATGTAGCAAGAACGATATTCATGTAAAAACTCCTCTAGTTAAAAAGTTATTGTGGAAATTAATTGAATATTTTACATAGACCTATTAGAATAAAAGGTAACAGGATAATTATAACGAAATTAATATAAGTAGAAATACCTATTTTAAATAATTGGAATTTATGGAATAATCTGAATATTACTATAAACATTAATGTTATTAAAATAAAAGAGCATTGTCATAGTTTTTGGACAAGATTCATATAAGTATAAAAAAAGAAGGGCTTGGTGAGTATCTAATGGCTAAGGAAATTTTTCAAGCTTTTGATTTTTCGTTTCAAGAATGTGAAGAACCAATCGTTATTGTGGATCATAGATACCATATTCTGTATGCAAATGAATTAGCTCAAAATCTATTACAAATTAATGAAGATGTAAATATTGGTAGTTGGTTTAACAAAGAATCCTATCAAACTTGGAAAAGAATGATTGATAATACTAAAAGTCATTCGTATATAGCTGAAAAAATGACGATTGATACTTTATATTACAAGATTGAGGATATGAAAGTTACCAGCTATTATTCAGATGTATACGATTGGATTTTACTATGCTTTCATTATTCCGAAGCGCCTTCTAAAGTTGAAAAGCACTATGATATAGAAGCAAAGTATCAACGTGTATTCGATCAACCTGGAAATGGGCTCGTATTAACTGATGCAGAAGGCAAAATTCTCGAAATGAACGAAATGGCGGAAAAGTTACTTAATATCTCTAACAAAGGCATAATTGGACAATATTCAACAATATTATTAACACTATTCCCAAAAGATAGAAGTGAAATTCAAAGGTTTTTTAAAAAATTAGTTGAAACAGGAAATGGAGAAGTAACAATACAAGTTCCAACTAAAGATGGCATTCGTTACGTACAATTAATATGTAATTATGATAGTATAGCGGATAATCACTTAACAGCAATACGTGATGAAACAGAAAAGACTATGTTAATTAAGCAAATTGAACACCAACAAACTCTTCAAATGATTGGTGAAATGGCAGCAAGTATCGCTCATGAGATTAAGAATCCTATGACTTCTCTCAAAGGTTTTACAGATTTGATGAAAATGACTGCAACTGACGAGAATAAACGCTATTTATCAGTTATCGATAGTGAAATAAAGAGAATTGAAAGCATAGTTAATGAATTTTTAAATCTTTCAAAACCTGGTGAATACGAAATGAATGTTTTTTCAATTGGAGAACTTGTTGATCAAACAATTGAGTTAATGCAACCTCAAGCGCTAATTCAAAACATTCAAATTGTATACGAAAAGAATTTATATCAAGACGATTTTATTTTAGGGAATAAAAATAAAATGAAACAAGTATTAATTAATTTATTAAAAAATGCGATTGAAGTAATGCCTGCTGGTGGTAATATTACAATTCAACAGTATGTGGATTATTATGATACGGTAACTTTAACAATCAAAGATGATGGGACAGGTATGTCAGAGCAACAATTGCAAAATATCTTCCTTCCATTTTATACAACAAAGCCAGAGGGTACTGGGTTAGGCCTACCATTTGTAGTAAAAACAATTGAAGAACATGGTGGGAAAATTTTTGCAACAAGTATAGTAGGGGAAGGAACTACCTTTGAACTTGTGTTCCCTCAAGTTATAAAAAGTCAAAATGATCGCGTGGCAGAAAATGATATGACAATCAATTTCCCTAAGTTACAGATGCAACGTAATATCTATTATCCGGTTTAAGAAAAAGCATGTTTTGACAAAACTTCTACCGTATCGCTATAATAGTTTTAAATCAAGATAATCGAAATAGAGGATGAATATTATGGCATCAGAAGAAGTGAAACAATCGTTAAAATTGTTTATCGTACTTTCTAGAGCAAATAAAGCGATTAATGAGTGCGCGAATCAGTTCTTCCAAGAAAATGGTTTAAACCCAACAGAATTCGCAGTATTAGAATTACTTTATCATAAAGGGCGTCAACCCCTGCAAAAGATTGGCAATAAAATTTTATTGGCAAGTGGCTCCATTACGTATGTAATTGATAAGCTTGAAAAACGTGGTTATTTATCACGTGTTTCTTGTCCATCAGATCGTCGAATCACGTATGCAGAAATTACAGATGATGGAAAGACTTTTATGGACGAGCTTTTCCCAAGACATGA
>DATMJF010000429.1:0-2497 GCA_035554455.1 Rummeliibacillus sp. | reverse complement strand
GCTTAGCAAAACTAAATTTACCTTCATAACCTTGGTTAGCTTCAGCTTCGTGATAAACGCCATCATCTGCAAAGAATGAAGTTGATTCACCTGCTGGATCTGTAGACATTTCTGTTGCTCCTGGGATTCTTACTGGTGCTGCATAAGTAAATTTACCATCAGCATCTTCTGTTGCAACTGCATAGTAAACATTTTTAAGACCAAATAATACTTTGTTTGCTGTTCCTGCCATTTAAAACATCTCCTTAAATAGTAATATAGTAAGTTCTCTTGTAAACATTTTCAGACTGAATAAATATCTCGTCTGGATCATCGTAAAAAATTTCATTGTCATCAAATAACTTTTCGATTTTTGCTTCTAAAACGGAATCTTTATTTTTTGTATAGACTTCCACATCAATATTTTTAGTCTTATAAGTGACTTTGTTATCTGCACCAAATGTATTGTCGCTTGGATTGGTATAAATAATAAAAGGTAGTGTTGGTGAGGAAGAAAAGTGATCATATCTAACTGGATACCCTAAACTTTCAAGTATTGTTGCCAATTCAGTTAACGTCATTGTTTACACCATCTTTTCTATACCATTTACAAATTCATCAATCATTTCTTCTTCAACTGGTTTGATATGCGGTCTAGCATCAACTCGCCCACCATTTACCTTCGCGTGACCTTTTTCGAGCAAGTGTGTCAATTGATAATCTGTCTTGTTGTGCACTACGTACTTTCCTTCAACTTTTTTCACTGTCCAACCAGTTTTGTAATTACCTGTCGCGCCTTCTGGACTGACAACACTTAACCTATAAGCTCCTTCTTCAGCAACTTTTTTAGCGAGAGATTGTACATCTTCATCCACAACCTTTGCATATCTGATTAGTTCATCCATTATCGCTTGAGCAATTTCATCAGTTTTGTATACACCTTTAACTGCCATTACCGACACGCTCCTCGCAATAAAGTTCGATATAACCGTCTTTTCTTACGAATGTGCGATAGATTGAATATACATTTCTGTCATATTCAATTTCTTTTTCACCATCGTATTCGTCATAATCGATAACTAATGTGAATTGCGCTTTTAATCCATTTTGCATTGTTACCGAATATTCTCCTTGACCAATACTTAATTTTGAGCAATATACAAGCTCTGGAAGATACTCGATAATTTCCTGTTGTAATTCGTCCACAGTGATTATTTGAGACATTAAAAAACACACATCATCAAGAGATATGTGTTCTCCATTATTCTGTGATTGTTTAAGACTAGGCAAGAGTAGCACCTGCCTTTTGAATTACTCTATTGTGGATGCGATATTGTAAATTTCGAGAGAGTGGGATATCTTCTTGGCGTTTGCGATACGTCCACACAGCATAATCCACAATAAGAAATACATCATCGTCCGGCATATCGGTATCACTAAATACAATCCCCATTCTCTCTAATTCTTTTTGTGCTGCTACTAGCATTTTAGAAAAATAGGTATCACGCAAATTATGAGTGATACCCAAATCCAATTTCAGGAGTTCGAGCAATGTACTATTCACTACTCGTCACCTTCCTCCACAGGCATAATTAAAGGAACGCCGATTTTATTAGCTTCACTAACTAATTCATCTGCACGTTCCTTCTTTAATCTGCCTTTGCGTGGGTATTTATCACCCGCACGATAGATGTGATTTTCATCTTCAAGATCCATGAAATCTTTAATTACTTCGTATTTCATTTGCTATCATCCTTTCAAATGATTATGCTCCTTCAACTGCAGCTGTATAAGTGATGTAATATCCTGCTTCGTTGTCTACTTTTTTTACATCAAAGCGAACAAAGCCAGCAAGTAATTGACCATAGATATCGTTATCAGTCCATTTAACAGAAGCTTGTTTACGGTCAAATAATGTAATAAATTCTTTTGCATCACCAATGAAACCTTTTAAATCACCTTCTGCAGCACCGATTACATCGTCATCAAGAACAACAACCTCTTTACCTTTGATACGTTTACCAGATGCTACAGTAATATCGTCTTGTAATAGGTAACGGCCGTTTTTGTCTTTTAATAAATCAAGCGCATTAAACAATGATGAAGAAACAAAGGCTTTTACAGAATAAACATTTTTAAATCCTGTATTTAATAGTGTCACAATGCCATCAAGACCTGTCACAGGTTTTGCAGTTGCTGTTTTAAAAATGGCAGCAATTTGTGCATTTTTAGTGTTTAAATCTTGGTCTTGGATATCCTCTGCGATTAAACCAGAAACATCATAATCTGCATCATCAATAGCTTCTTGCGATACAGGAATATAACCACGATATGTTTCGATATCATAATTAACTTCTTCAAAAGTAGGTTTTGCTAATTCAGGGTTTTTAGCTAATTCTGCAACTGATACAAACTTGCCGTTCGATTTTTTAATGATCGGATATTTACCAGAACCGCGATTAACTGAAACTTTACGAACGTATTGTGTTAAATCAAGCGTATCAACAAGCTCTTTTTT
>DATMJF010000428.1:0-11224 GCA_035554455.1 Rummeliibacillus sp. | reverse complement strand
GTTACGTAGGTAGTATAATTTAGCACGACGTACTTTACCACGACGAGTAACTTCTAATTTAGCGATTTTTGGAGTGTTTACTGGGAATGTACGTTCAACTCCAACACCGTAAGAAATTTTACGAACTGTGAAAGTTTCGCTAACACCGCCACCACGACGTTTGATAACTACTCCTTCGTATACTTGGATACGTTCGCGAGTACCTTCGACTACTTTAACGTCGATTTTCACTGTATCACCAGCACGGAATGCAGGGATGTCAGTACGAAGTTGATCTTTAGTGATTTCTGAAATAATGTTTGACATTGTTTTCTCTCCTTAGACAGATGTTCTTGCAGGTCACTGCGGTTGCTACAGCGGAACACCGTAATACGGCATTTTCATAGAAATGCATCTCAAATATTAGCATAGATTGTAACCTGTTGCAAGTGTTTATACTTTACAGTTTTTTAAGTTTATTTAAATATTTTTGTTGTTCTGGTGTTAATTCGATATGCTCTAGTAAATCCGGTCTGCGATCAAATGTACGCTTTAGAGATTGTTCCATGCGCCATTGTTCAATTTTCGCGTGATTTCCTGATACTAATACATCAGGAACCTTCATGCCACGAAAATCTGCAGGACGTGTGTAATGTGGATGTTCTAGTAATCCTGTAGAGAAAGAATCTAATACTGGTGAATCATCATTTCCAAGAACACCTGGTAATAGTCGGACAACACTATCAACGATCGTCATGGCTGCTAATTCGCCACCAGTTAATACGAAATCCCCAATTGATAGCTCATCCGTCACTAGGAATTCCCGTATACGTTCATCATAGCCTTCATAATGGCCACAAACAAACACTAGATCTTCTTCTTGGGCTAATTCTTCCGCTTTAGCTTGTGTATAGCGTTCCCCTTGTGGACACATAAGAATGATGCGGGGTTTCTTTCCATCTGCTACAAGAGCTTCTACGGCGTTAAATAAGGGTTCAGGTTTTAATACCATCCCTGCACCTCCACCATATGGATAATCATCTACTTGAGCATGTTTATTGTTTGAAAACTCTCTAAAATCAGTAACAGATAATTTTACTGCTTCTTTTTCTTGTGCCTTTTTTAAAATGGAGGATCCAAACACACCTGAAAACATCTCAGGAAATAAAGATAGTACGTGAATATTCATCATGATAATAAACCTTCTATTACTTCTATAACGATTTTCTTTTCATCAATATCAATTTCTTTGATAAATTCATCTACAACTGGAATGTAATGGTCTTTACCATCTAATCCTTTCACAGTCCACACATCGTTTGCAGCTGTTTCAAAAATTCCCTTTACTTGACCAATTTCTTTTCCATCTTGGTCGTAAACAGTACATCCAACGATTTCGTGATAGTAGAATTCATTATCTTGTAATTCGTCTTTTTCGAGTTGTTGTTCATTCACTTTTAATATTCCGTCGCGGAATGATTCCACATCATTAATGTTCGGATAACCTTCAAATGATAGAAGAATAAAGTTTTTATGTTTACGTGAAGAAGCAATTGTCAGTAGTAAAGGCTTTTTCTCACCTTGTTTAAAAAGACCTAATTGTTGACCTACCGTATATCGTTCTTCTGGAAAATCTGTTTGAGAGATTACTCGTACTTCTCCACGAATACCATGCGTGTTGACAATTTTACCTACGTTATACCATTCCATATTGTTCACCTCTTTAAAATAGGGGAGCCCACAGGATGTGGGTCAAATAGTCGTTGCTCCTGCGGTTACTCGTCGCAGAAAAAGATTTGCTCCTGCGGTTACTCGTCGCAGAAAAAGATTTGCTCCTGCGGTTACTCGTCGCAGAAAAAGACTTGCTCCTGCGATTACTAGTCGTAGAAACAATTGTCGCAGAACGCGACGCTTTTAGCCATCATCTTTAATCCGAGACGTTCCGCTTTTATTCTATCCAGTTTCAACAGCTAGACCATAAAGTCAAAACATTTTAGATTCGAAAGATTTTGTGGTGATTTTCGAATCTGAACGAGCAGCTTCAGCTTTTAAATATAAAAAAGGAAGGAACGTTTGCTCCTTCCTAGTTTTGACTAATCTAGAATATCGATATAAGTCTTTTTCTTGTGATGGCTGCCTGCTACTGAATAAACAATTGTACGAATTGCTTTTGCAACCCGTCCTTGCTTGCCAATGATCTTTCCGATATCACTAGGATGTACAGAAAGTTTATAAACAATACGATTGTCGTTTTCGTCAGTAATAATCTTTACTTCGTCTGGATAATCGACTAAAGGTTTTACGATCGTCTCAATCAGTTGCTGCATAAGGCCACCTCCGATTATTTACCGATTTTAGAGTTATGGAATTTCTCCATGATTCCTTGTTCTGAGAACAAGTTACGTACTGTATCAGATGGTTTCGCACCATTTGCTAACCAAGCTAAAGCTTTAGCTTCGTCAATTTTAACTTCTTCTGGAGAAGTTAGTGGATTGAAAGTACCGATAGTTTCGATTGAGCGACCATCACGTGGTGAACGTGAGTCTGCTACTACGATACGATAGAAAGGAGATTTTTTAGCTCCCATACGTTTTAAACGAATTTTTACTGCCATTGTTTAATTGCACCTCCGAATAGTTTCACACAAGATAGTATAATAGCAAGCTTTAGATTGTTTGTAAAGTGTTTTTTCTTAACACACTATATTTTAGCGTATTTTTTTTATTTAAACAAGGAATCTAAGCCAGGAAGTTTCATTTTCTTTTTCCCTTTTTGCGCCATACCTGTCATTTGTTTCATCATTTTTTTCATGTCATCAAATTGTTTAATTAGACGGTTTACATCTTGAACAGATGAACCGGACCCTTTTGCAATGCGTTTTTTACGGCTTGCATTAATAATTTCAGGATTTGTTTTTTCAGCTGGAGTCATTGATAAAATAATGGCTTCGATATGACCAATTTGTTTATCGTCGATTTTAGCATTTTCTAACCCTTTAATTTTGTTTGCACCTGGTAACATTTTCAAGATTTCATCTAATGGTCCTAGTTTTTTCACTTGCCCCATTTGTTCAAGGAAATCATCTAATGTGAAGCTTTGCGTTTTGAATTTTTCTTCTAATTCTTTCGCTTTTTCTTCATCAACTGTCGCTTGTGCTTTTTCTATTAGCGACATGACATCGCCCATACCGAGAATTCGGGACGCCATACGTTCTGGATGGAATGGCTCAAGAGCATCCAATTTTTCACCCATACCAACAAATTTGATTGGTTTTTGGGTGACAGAACGAATAGATAATGCTGCACCACCACGTGTATCACCATCAAGTTTTGTTAAAATTACACCTGTAATACCGACTGCTTCATCAAAGCTTTCGGCAACATTCACAGCATCTTGCCCTGTCATTGAATCGACAACTAGGAATACTTCGTCTGGTTCTTTTAGTGCGCGAATATCTTTTAATTCTTGCATTAATTTCTCGTCAATATGTAGACGACCAGCAGTATCAATCAATACAACATCATGATGTTCTTCTTTTGCTTGTTCTAAAGCTTGACGTACAATTTCAACAGGTGAAATATCTGTTCCTAATGTAAATACAGGTAATGATAATTGTTTACCAAGTGTTTGTAATTGTTGTACCGCTGCTGGACGATATACGTCGGCTGCTACTAGTAATGGCTTACGGTTATATTTCTTACGTAATACATTTGCTAGTTTACCGGTAGTTGTTGTTTTACCAGCACCTTGTAAACCAACCATCATAATAACAGTAGGTGGTTTTGTAGCAAATTTAATCAGACTTTGCTCTCCACCCATTAGTTCTGTTAACTCGTCTTTTACAATTTTAATAACTTGTTGTCCAGGTGTTAAGCTTTTCATAACATCCTGACCTACTGCGCGTTCGCTAACTTTTTTAATAAAGCTTTTTACGACTTTCAAGTTAACATCAGCTTCGATTAAAGCAAATCGAACTTCACGCATCATTTCTTTTACGTCTTGTTCGTTTATTTTCCCTTTGCCTTTAATCTTGTTAATCGTTCCTTGGAGTCGCTCCGCTAAACCTTCAAACGCCATGCATGTCGCCTCCTAATCACATTGCTTTAACTGTTCAATAAGTGCCAATTGATCTGCTGTAGCTGATTGAACATCAGTTATACTTTCTGTAAGCTTTGCAAGTATTTGCTGTCTGTTTTGGAATTTTTCAAAAAGTTGAAGTTTTTCCTCGTATTCTTCAAGCATTGTTTCTGTTCTACGAATGTTGTCATAGACTGCCTGACGAGATACATCATAGACTTCTGCAATCTCACCTAGCGAATGATCATCTAAGTAATAAAGTTGCATATAACTACGTTGTTTTTCTGTCAATAATGCTTGATAAAAGTCAAAGAGAAAGTTCATGCGTGTTGTTTTTTCAAGTAGCATATCGAAACCTCTCCTCTTTTTTACATATTCTTCTGTATCATAAAGATAAATACTATTTCTGTCAAGTAAAAACACTTGTCTACATGCTGGGACTTTGGATAAAATATCAACACCCCTTTCAATACCCAAATAAAAAAGCGACTCGTAAAAATTCTACGAATCGCCTTCTATCTTTATTATTATTCTTTTGATTTGGCTAGTTGTTCGTCTAATGCATCAGCAAATAAGCCATATACATAACGCTCTGAATCAAATGGTTGTAAATCATCCATTTGTTCCCCAAGACCAACGAATTTCACTGGAATATGCAATTTGTTACGGATAGCAAGCACTATACCACCTTTTGCAGTACCGTCTAATTTTGTCAAAACAATCCCTGTAACATTTGTCGCTTCTTTAAAGATTTGCGCTTGTTGTAGCGCATTTTGCCCTGTTGTTGCGTCAAGTGCTAGTAAAACTTCGTGTGGTGCCGACGGAATTTCCCGGGAAATGACACGATGGATTTTTTCAAGCTCGTTCATCAAATTGACTTTATTTTGTAAACGTCCTGCTGTATCACAGATTAAAATATCTGCGTTGCGGTTTTTAGCTGCACGAATAGCGTCATACATAACTGCTGCTGGATCTGAGCCTTCTGATTGTTTAATAACTTCAACACCTACACGGTCTCCCCAAACTTGTAATTGATCGATCGCACCAGCACGGAAGGTATCACCCGCTGCGAGTAAAACATTTTTGCCTTGTTGTTTGAAACGATGTGCTAGTTTTCCTATCGTAGTTGTTTTACCTACACCATTCACACCAACAAACAAAATAACAGTTAATTCGCCCTCTTGAATATTCAACTCCGTAATATCAGCTTCGCCTTGTTCGTAAATTTCTACTAGTTTTTCAGAAATTAACGCTTGAATGCCTTCTGTATCTTTAATATTTTTGCGTTGTACTTCTAAACGTAACTTTTCTGTTAGTTCCATAACCGTTTCGATACCAACGTCTGCTTGTAAAAGTAAATCTTCTAGTTCTTCAAAAAATTCTTCATCTACATGGCGATAACGAGCGACTAAATCATTCACTTTTGAAGTAAATGAATTGCGAGTTTTTGCTAAACCTGATTTGAATTTTTCTGTGATTGAAAATGCCGAGAAGCCACGTTTTGGCTTTTCCGCTTTTTCAGGCTCAACTTGTGCTTCTACAACTTCTAGGAGTGTTTCCTCTTCTACTTCTTGTTGATCTGGTTGTATAGACTCTGTAGTTGTTCCTAGCGGCGCTTCTTGTGAAGTTTCATGAACTACTTCCTCAGTAGGAGATTCTAGAGTTAGCACTTCAACTTCTATTTCTTCTAGGCCTTCTTTTTGTTCCTCTACTTTTTCAATTTCTTCTTGTTCAGGCTTGGGACTACCCATTAACTTTTCTTTCATACGCTTTAAAAAGCTCATGTTATTTCGCTCCTCTGTCCTAGGATGGAACAGGTTCTTCCTGTTCTAATTTAACGGATACAAGTTTAGAGACACCTGATTCTTGCATAGTAATACCATATAAGACATCAGCGCCTTCCATCGTTCCTTTACGGTGAGTAATGACGATGAATTGTGTTTCTGCACTAAACTTTTTCAAATATTGACTATAACGAGCAACATTTGATTCGTCAAGAGCTGCTTCAACTTCGTCCAAAATGCAGAATGGGACTGGGCGTGTTTTTAATATCGCAAACAATAATGCAATAGCTGTTAATGCTCTTTCTCCACCTGACAATAGACTAAGTCGTTGAAGTTTTTTACCTGGAGGCTGTGCCACAATCTCAATACCTGTTTCAAGTATATTATCTGGATCGAGCAATTCTAAATCTGCATGACCCCCACCAAATAATTCTCGGAATACTTTTTGGAAGTGTTCACGTATCTCAAAGAATGTCTCGCTGAAACGATTAGTCATTTCTTCATCCATTTCACGAATAGCTTCATGTAATGTTTCTTGTGCTTCCATTAAATCACTACGTTGACTAGATAAGAATGTATGTCGTTCTGAAACAGTAGCATACTCTTCAATTGAGCTGATATTGACTGTTCCTAACTCAGCAATAGATTGTTTTAACAATTTAACTTTACGTCGTGCTGTATCCACATCCATATCAAGTGAGGGTTCAAGTAACGCTTCTTCAATTGAAAGTTCATAATCTTTTTCAAGTTGTTTTGCTAAATTTTCATGCTCTACATCTAGACGATTTAGTTTCACTTCATAATTTCGTAATCCATCAAGGAGACCTTGATGTACACGCTGTAATTCTTTTAATTCTAGATCTGTTGTATCAACCTTTTGCTGAACGTCAGTACGACGTTGCTTTGTTTGATCAACGGTTTGAACAAGCTCATCTCTTCTCGTTTGTAACTCTATAATTTTAGCAACGATTTCTTCCTCAGTTGGTCCATTTAGATCGCCGCCATTCGTCAACCATTCAATTTCTTTCGTAATGTTTGCAACATTTTCAATTGCTTGCTCAAGTTGAGAATTGGCATCTAATACAGCTAATCTAAGTTGAGAAACTTGTTCATTAAGAACGGCTAAGTCAGAGCGTTTCAGAGCATATTGTTCTTGTAACACATCACGTTCAGATTCACTTTGTTGTTTTAAAACATTTAACTCTTCAACTGTTTGATTAATCTCCGTTAACTCTTTTGCAAGTTCTTCCTTACGGCGATTGAAATCTGCCAATTGAGCTTCTAAAGAGTTTTTACGACCAGACGCATCTTGTTGTTCATCACTAAACATAGTGACACGTAATGATAAACGTTTTGTCGTTGCTTCTAACTCACGATGACGAGCACTTAACTCTACCTCTTCTGCACGGACTTCTTCACCTTGTACTCGCAATTGTTCAAGTAGTGCAGACTTTTCTGTGACTTGTTCTTTCCATTCAGCTACTACTTTTTCCGCTTTCCCAATAGAAGATTGCATTTCGAAAAGTTGTGCAGTTAAACCTTCAAGTTCTGCTTTACGGCTAAATAATGATGCTTGCTGTTTTACAGAACCCCCTGTTAATGAACCGCCCGTATTCACGACATCACCATCTAAAGTAACGACACGATAGCGATAGTTACAAGCTTTTGCGATTTGAGAAGCCCCTTGTAAATCTTTTGATACGAGTACATGTCCAAGCAAGTTTTCAGCGATTGTACGGAAAGCAGGATCAAATGTTGCTAGTTCATCAGCTGTATTGATAAATGATGGGTGGTTTGCAACTGTTTGTAATACATTAGCAGGTATTTTACGAGATTTCATTACATTCTTCGGCAAAAATGTTGCTCTCCCTGCGTGTTGTTGTTTCAACCATGCAATTGCCTTACGTGCATCAGCATCTGTTTCTGTGACAACATGTTGCATCGCGGCACCAAGAGCTGTTTCAACAGCTCTTGCATAATCACCATCAACATGTATTAGTTCGGCCACTGCACCATGTATACCTTGTAATTGTTGGTTCTCACGTGCAACAAGGACAGCCTTAACCCCCTGATAGAATCCAGAAAAATCTGCTTCAAGTTCAGCAAGTGTTTCTTGACGTGACTTCATCTGTTGTAAATGTTGGTAACCTTTGAAAAGCATTGCTTGTTGATCATCATATTGCTTTCTAGCATGCTGTACATCTTGTTGGCACTTTTTAAATTCTTCAAGTTTATGTGCAACCTGCTGTTCAACTTTTTTCAGTTTTTCAGCTACAAGTTGTTGTTCATGTTGTAATTCTTCCAGTTCTGTGATCATTTCAGTGGATTGACTTGAAATTTTCACTGAGTTTTCAGCCTGTTCAGCTAATTGCTTTGTAATATTTTTTACTTCATTTTTAACCGTTGCTTCTTCATTTAATCGGTCGATATAAGTATCTTTCCATTTATCAATTTCTGCTTCAATCTCAGAAGTTGAGCGATTCAAGTTATCTTCTAACTGTTTCACTGCTTTTTTCAAATTTTGTAGTTCATGCTGACGTTCTGATAATTGCGCTTCTTTTTCTGTATTTATTTGCTGCCAGCTGTTACGAGAAGTGATTGCTTTATCAAGTGATTGTTGAAGTTTCGTGAGTTGTGTCGTTGCATTCATTCGTTTTTCAGCCATTAACACTTTGCGACCTTCAAAACGCTCAGCTTCTGCACTCACATCCACTAATTGATGCTGAGATTCATCTAGTAAAGTATCCAAATCACTTAATTGTTTTCGAAGCCTTGTAATATTAGATTCTTTTTCAGCAATTTGAGTTGCGTGAACCTGTTCTTTTGAAAAAAGTTCTTGTTTTTCTTTTACAATTTGCTCCATTGAGCGATTTAGATTTTCTATATCATGAACTAACACAGCAATATCAATGCCCTTTAATTCATTTGTCATTTTCAAGTAATCTTCAGCCGCAGATGCTTGAATATGTAATGGTTCGATACGTTTATCTAACTCATGTAAAATATCAAGCACACGATGCAGATTATCATCTGTTTCGAATAATTTATGCTCTGCTTTTTTACGACGTTGTTTATATTTCAAAACGCCTGCAGCTTCTTCAAATATTGTACGTCGATCATCTGGACGGCTATTTAGTATTTCGTCAACTCGTCCTTGAGAAATAATCGAGAAAGCTTCTTTTCCTAAACCTGAGTCTAAAAACAAATCTGTAATATCTTTCAACCGGCATTGCTGTTTATTGAGCAAATACTCGCTATCCCCAGAACGATAGACACGACGAGTAACGCTTACCTCGTTATATGGAATCGGCAAGCGTTCGTCTTCATTGTCTAAAATTAACGATACTTCTGCAAAGTTAAGCGGTTTGCGTGAATCACTCCCGGCAAAAATGATATCTTCCATCTTTGCACCACGAAGGGACTTAGCGGATTGTTCTCCGAGTACCCATCGAATCGCATCTATTACGTTACTTTTGCCACTACCATTTGGGCCAACAACTGCTGTAACGCCTGGTACGAAGTCTATACCTATTCGATCGGCGAAAGATTTAAAACCAATCACTTCAAGCCGTTTAAGAAACAAAATTAACCCTCCTGATCATTCGCTAATTGTGTTTTCAACGCACGCATAGCGCATTGTGCTGCTTTTTGTTCTGCTTCTTTTTTAGATTTACCGTTACCTACTCCAAGTTCTTTGTCATTTAACATTACTTGAGAGACAAATGTACGATTATGTGCTGGACCATTTTCTTTAATGATTTCGTATTGTAGTGTACCAGAATTATTTTGTTGTACCATTTCTTGTAATTGACTCTTGAAGTCCATAACATGTGAAAATGCACCGAGCTCAACTTTTGGGAATACAACCTTTTCCAAAAAACCAACAACTGTTTCTAAACCTTGGTCTAAATATAAAGCACCTATAAATGCTTCAAAACAATCCGCAAGTAATGCAGGACGTTCACGACCACCTGTAATTTCTTCCCCTTTACCTAGCAACACATATTCGCCAAAGCTTAATTCATTGGCAAAAACCACTAGAGATGGCTCACAAACCATTGCTGCACGCAATTTTGTAAGTTCACCTTCACTCATTTTGGGGAATTTTAGGAATAAAAATTTAGAAACAGTTAGCTCAAGTACAGCGTCTCCTAAAAACTCAAGACGTTCATTATCTTCAAATAATTTACGACGATGCTCATTCACAAATGATGAATGTGTAAAAGCATTGTATAACAAATTTGCATTATCAAAATACAAACCTAATCGATCCTGTAATTCAGCAAATTTAAGCCGTGCTTGCTCTGAAATTGCGCCATTTTTTTGTGAGAGTCCTTGTATTCTCATCTTTATCAACCTTCTTATTTTCCATTTGGTACATCCTCTAGTTTACCTTTTTCTTTCACATTGTGCAAAAATAAAAAGATAACTTCCCCCGCAATCATTGCAGAGGAAGTCTTAAGTATTGTATGTTATACGCTAAATTAGTCGACTTTGCTTTGAATGAAAGTAACTGCATCACCTACAGTTGCAATTTTTTCTGCATCCTCGTCATCAATTTGCATATCAAATTCTTCTTCTAATTCCATTACTAATTCTACTACGTCTAATGAATCCGCACCAAGATCATCACGGAAAGAAGCTTCTAGTTTCACTTCGCTTTCGTCAACACCTAAACGGTCAACGACAACTTTAGTTACACGTTCGATTACTGTTGCCAAATTGTTCACCTCCCCTCAATGATTATACAAAAATAATGTTTGCAATAATAGCAAAAACCTACATAACCATTCCACCATCTACATGTAATGTTTGGCCTGTCATATAGCTTGCATCATCAGAGGCTAAAAATGCAACTACTTTTGCAACATCTTCTGGTTTACCCAATTTAGCTAATGGAATTTGAGTAAGCATCTGAGCTTTAATGTCTTCAGGTAATTCTTCTGTCATTTCAGTATCAATAAAACCTGGAGCCACCGCATTGACGAAAATATTACGAGCAGCTAATTCTTTTGCAGCTGTTTTTGTAAGACCAATGACACCTGCTTTTGCAGCAACATAGTTTGCTTGACCCGCGTTTCCTGCTACACCTACGATTGAAGCAATATTAACAATACGACCTGAACGTTGCTTCATCATTTGGCGTGAAACTGCTTTTGTACAAAGGAAGACACCTTTTAGATTGGTATTCATGACAGCATCCCAATCTTCTTCCTTCATACGCATCAATAAGTTATCACGTGTAATGCCAGCATTATTTATTAAAATATCAAGAGAGCCATATATTTCAACTGCTTTTTTCATAAGCATTGCAACATCATCAGCATCAGATACATTTGCCTGTACAGCAATAGCAGCTCCACCATTCGTTTCTATTTCAGCCA
>DATMJF010000427.1:0-2735 GCA_035554455.1 Rummeliibacillus sp. | reverse complement strand
CATAGCTTTCATACCTTCAGAACCGAAACGCTTCATCAATTCATCTTCAAGTGAAAGATAGAATTGAGTAACACCAGGGTCCCCTTGACGACCCGCACGACCACGTAATTGGTTATCGATACGGCGTGATTCGTGACGTTCTGTACCAACTACTGCTAAGCCGCCTACTTCAAGGACACCTTCACCAAGTTTAATATCGGTACCACGTCCAGCCATGTTTGTAGCAATTGTAACTGCGCCTTTATGACCTGCTTCTGCTACGATTTCAGCTTCACGTTCATGGTTTTTCGCGTTCAATACATTATGAGGAATACCACGTTTAGATAATAAATGTGAAATCAACTCAGAAGTTTCGATCGCTACTGTACCAACAAGAACTGGTTGGCCATTCTTATGGCGTTCAGCGATATCATTGGCAACTGCTTCGAATTTACCTTGCATTGATGCATAGATTAAATCTGGACGGTCATCACGAGCAATCGGTTTGTTAGTAGGAATAACAACCACATACATATTGTAAATGTTGCGGAATTCTTCTTCTTCTGTTTTTGCAGTACCTGTCATACCAGATAGTTTTTCATACATACGGAAGTAGTTTTGGAATGTAATAGTTGCCATAGTCATGGATTCATTTTGAATTTCCACGCCTTCTTTTGCTTCAATTGCTTGGTGAAGTCCATCTGAATAACGACGACCTTGCATGATACGACCAGTGAATGAGTCAACGATTAAAATTTCGCCTTCTTGTACTACGTAATCCACATCTAAATGCATACTTACGTGTGCTTTTAAAGATTGGTTAATCGCATGGTTTAAACCAACATGAGTTAACTCGAATAAGTTATCAATATTAAATGCTTTTTCAGCTTTTTCAATCCCTTGTTCAGTTAAAGTAACACCCTTCGTTTCAACTTCGTAGTTGAAATCTTCATCCTTTTTCAACATACGTACAAAGGCATTTGATTGTTTATAAAGGGCAGCTGATTTATTGGCTTGTCCAGAAATGATCAATGGTGTACGCGCTTCATCGATTAAGATGGAGTCAACCTCATCGATTACTGCATAGTAAAGAGGACGTTGAACGCGTTCTTCTTTGTAAAGAACCATATTATCACGTAAATAGTCGAAACCTAATTCGTTGTTTGTACTATATGTGATATCACATGCATATGCTTCACGTTTTTCGTCTTTTGACATGTTATTTAAGTTCAAACCAACTGTTAAGCCTAAAAATTCATATAAAGGGCGCATTGTTTCAGCATCACGACTAGCTAAGTATTCGTTGACAGTAACAACGTGAACACCCTTATGAGTAAGTGCGTTTAAGTAAACAGGTAAAGTAGATGTTAATGTTTTACCTTCACCAGTTTTCATTTCTGCGATGTTACCTTCATGAAGAGTAGCACCACCCATGATTTGTACAGGGTATGGGTACATGCCTAATACGCGTTTTGATGCTTCACGAACAACAGCAAAAGCTTCTGGGCGAATGCTATCTAAATTTTCACCTTCAGAATAGCGTTGGTAAAATTCATCCGTTTTTGCTTTTAGTTGTTCATCAGAAAGTTGTTCCATATCTTTAGCAAATGCTTCAACTGCACTTGCAACTTTTTCTAAGTGTTTAAGTTCTTTTTTATTTGGATCAAAAATTTTATTCAATATGCTGGGCATTCATTTTCACATCCTATATAGTCTCAACCTTCATTTTAACACTGTATAAGTAATTAGTGCAAATGTACGATAAGTCTTATCCTATTAATTTTTTTAATTATTAAACAGATAAAAAAGCTATTAAATACATAAAATAAACAGGAGATTATGAATAAATTAACTAATATATTGGAAATCATCTCATTAGGACATCATCGTAATAATACCATTTATCATGCGTGTTGATTATCCAGTTCCAGTTTTCTCCATAAAAAAATGTATGATCAACCGATTCCCGCTACGGATTGCTCGCTTTCCTGCGGGCGAGCGCTGAGCCGCTTCGGGGCAACAGGATGTTGGTCACGGAGTCGTTGCCACAGGACGTGGTGTTCTTAGACTCCGTTCCTTAAACGCTACGTGCAGGGTCTCAGCTGCCACGCTTTTCCCGCGGGAGTCGAGCAATCCTCCGCTACAATCAATAAACAGTGAGACACAAGCACCTTGAAGGTAAGATTACAGAAGAATATTCTTCCTATTTTATCCTAATCAACACGCTTGACAATTTATAAGATTATTAATTCACAAGATTCCCTATCCATTCGTAAAATACCATATTTGGAGGTTATACAATTGAAAATAAGTAGATGGATGAAATGGTGTTTGGGCATCATACTCATTGTCATCATTAGTATAGGCGGGTTCGCTTATACTATTTATTATAACGCTGCTTCAACGTTTGAGAAAATTCATACACCTATTGAACACACTCCAACTGAGCAGCGCACTCAACCAGTAACCTTACAAGAAAAGCAACCATTTTCAATGTTACTCCTCGGTGTAGATGAGCGAGAACATGATAAAGGGCGCTCGGATACAATCATTGTCCTATCAGTTAATCCACAAACGAATAACACAGTAATGGTAAGTATTCCTCGTGATACGTATACAACCATTGTTGGTAAAAACATGAAAGACAAAATCAATCACGCATATGCATTTGGCGGTATCGAAATGTCAATGAACTCCATAGAAAAACTCTTGGACATCCCAATCGACTACGTAGCTAAAGTCAATATGGAAGGATT
>DATMJF010000426.1:0-6638 GCA_035554455.1 Rummeliibacillus sp. | reverse complement strand
AAAATTACAATCTTCCCTATTTTAATATTTTAGTATGTGCGATATGGGTATTGCATGTGATGATAGTGGTGTGGATAGTGACCATGATGATGCGCTGGGTAATGCACTGGATATGGTGTATGATAATGGTGGTGATCATGGTAGTGAACAGGATGTGTGCCATAATGGTGCATTCCGTGATGGTACATTCCGTGGTGATAACTTCCTTGTGGGTACATGTTTACCATTTAATCACTCCTTTCTTAGGCATTGTAAAAGTATTATATGAATTAAATAATAATATACCGAGTATTAATGCCTAACTTTGTTATTAAATCCAACCATAGAATTATAATATTGAATCAATGAATGTAAATAATTTGTTTCTTGAATCAATTTCATAAATCCCTTTTCGGTTTTTAAATACGAACATTTCAACACATTAACTTTTCCATATTCATATTTGGATTTTCTGCTACAGACGGCGCTTTCTACGGGCTTAGCTTCAATCTCCTCGTTGAAGTCTGGCACGCTTGCTAGCTTCGACTTATTATAGAATTACTTTTTTATTAATTTTTCTTTTTCTAGGTAATTTGATGCTACCTTTTGTGGACTTATTCCTTCGACATTTACTTGATAATTCATTTTTCTCATTTCATCATCTGAAATTTTCCCTGCTAATTTATTGAGTGCATCAACAATTTCAGGGTATTTCTTCACTGTTTCTTTTCTAAGCATTGGAGCACCCTGATATGGTGGGAATAGATGCCTGTCATCTTCTAAAACCGTTAATTTATACTGTCTTAGTTCACTATCTGTAGAATAGGCATCTACCAGATTGATATCCCCCGATTGGATGGCACCATAACGCAATTTTGGTTCCATCGTCACTAAATTCGAGAAATGAATTCCATATAATTTCTGGATTCCCTTATAACCATCTTCTCGATCAGAAAACTCTAATGTGACCCCTGCCTTCATCTTATTTTGAACTAGTTTTAAATCGGAAATAGTTTTTAATTGATATTGCTTGGCTAATTGATTTGGAACGGCAAGCGCATAGGTATTGTTATAGTGCATTGGTTTTAAAAGTACCATATCGAATTTTGCTTCCAGACCATCTTTCGCTTGTTTGTAAACCTCTTCGCTATCGGTACTTTTTGCTGTTTCCTTCAAAAATTCGGAGATGGCCGTTCCTGTAAATTCAGGGTAAATATCTATACTACCAGATTTTAAGGCGTTGAAAACGAATGATGTCTTCCCTAGTCCTGGCTTTAATTTGACTTCTAAATCTGTGTCATTTTCAATCAATATTTTATACATATTTATTAAAATCTCTGGTTCTGATCCTAGTTTTCCGGCAATTACAATTTCTTTTTGCTGATTGTTCATAACTAGAGGTGATAACATACTAAACAATGCAAGTAACACAATGGTAATAAGCGCAATAATAGATTTTTTGTAAGATAGGTTTTCTAATTTTTTTAATAAATAATCAAATATTAGCGCTAGAATGGCAGCAGGAATGGCACCAAGTAAAATGAGTGATGTATTATTCCGATCTATACCTAAAAGGATAATATCCCCTAAGCCACCTGCCCCAATTAATGCAGCAAGCGTTGCTGTACCTACAATAAGTACCATTGCAGTTCGAATTCCAGCCATAATAACTGGCATAGCGAGTGGCAATTCAACTTTGACTAACCTTTTTCTACGATTCATTCCCATAGCCATAGATGCTTCAATCAATGAAGGGTCCACTTCTTTAATACCTGTGTATGTATTTCGTAAGATTGGAAGTAACGCATATATGACTAAAGCGATTACTGCAGGTATTTTCCCTATTCCAAATAGAGGTATTAATAGCCCTAGCAAAGCTAACGAAGGAATCGTTTGTAAAACAGCAGTAATACCAATTATAAACTCTGCAATTTGTTTCTTTTTTGTCAAATAAATACCTAATGGAATCGCAATAATGACTGCAAAGAAGAGAGCTATAAAGGAAATCTGAATATGTTCAAGCAATGCACTAAGGAGTTCGTCTTGACGTTCTTTAAAGATTTTAATGAAGCTATCCATTTGCTATCCTCCTTCATTTAGGTTTGAAGCTAATTGTTTAATCACTACTTGTCTATTAATCATACCAATGATCCGTCCGTCATCTTCAACGGCTAATTCCTCTTCATTTGATAATCTATCTAACACTTGTTCCAAAGAAGATGTAATAGAAATGGAGTTAGTTGGTGTGTATGACATAACTGGTTGAACAATTTCATCTATTTTCAATATTTGTTTTAGACTTGAACTTTGATTTCCTATAAATCCTTTAACGAAGTTGTTTTTAGGATTTCGAAGGATCTCATCCGGAGTTCCAAGCTGTTCAATTCTACCTTTTTTCATCACACAAATTCGATCTGCCAACTTTAATGCTTCTTGCATATCGTGCGTGACAAAAACAATGGTTTTCTTTAAGCTTCTTTGAATGTTAATCAAATCATCTTGAAGTTTTTCACGACTAATCGGGTCTAGTGCGCTAAAAGGTTCATCCATTAATAGAATATCTGGATCTGCTGCTAACGCACGGATGACACCGACTCTTTGTTGTTGACCCCCTGATAATTCCCTTGGTTTTTTCTTCAAAAATGTATCCGGTTCTAAACCAACCATACTTAATAGTTCTTTCGTTCTTATATTTGTTTTTTCTTTAGTCCAATGTTTCAATTCGGGTACAACTGAAATATTTTCTTCAATTGTCATATGTGGAAAAAGTGCAATTTGCTGAAGGACATATCCTATATTCCATCTTAACTTATTAATTTCATAGTCACTTATTTTTTTATCATTAATATAAATGGTCCCTTCCGTTAAAGGAATTAATCGATTAATCATTTTCAAGATTGTTGTTTTTCCGCATCCACTAGGACCAATCATGACAAAGAATTCACCCTTTTGGATTTCCAGATTTAAATTATCTACAGCCTTCGTACCATCTCTGTAGCTTTTTGAAACATTTTCAAATTTTATCATTGCCTTTAATCACCACCTATTATTTTATTTACATTATCTACTAAATGAGCGGATATTGAAAATAATAAGGCACCATATGAAAATATAAAAATTCCAACTAAAAAAGGGCTAATCCACAATTTGGATAGCCCTTTTCCTTAATTTTTCTTATAGAACGCTTAATTCTGTATCTTTCAAATCACTGATGAACATACAGCCAGGAGCGTGTGTAATCATAATAGATGGTTTTGATTCCATTGCAACAGCTTGAGGTGTTACACCACATGCCCAGAATACTGGAACTTCCCCTTCTTTAATGGTAACTGGATCTCCGAAATCAGGATTATGGATATCTGTAATGCCAATTTCTTCAGGATTTCCAATCTGAATTGGTGCTCCGTGAACACCTGGGAAACGTGAAGTGATTTGTACTGCACGAATGGCGTCTGCTGAAGACATCGGTCTCATACTTACTACCATTGGCCCTTCAAACTTACCTGCTTTATCACACGGAATATTTGTTTTATACATTGGTACATTACAGCCTTCTTCAATATGTCGAACAGGAATGCCACTTGCAAGTAGAGGTGTCTCAAAAGTGAAACTACAGCCTAGCAAAAAGCACACCATATCGTCTTCCCAATGTTCTGTTACATCATTCACTTCTTCTGTAAATACACCATCTCTATAAATCCGATATTTTGGAATATCTTTTCGAATGTCGGCACCTTCAGCTATTTTACTTGGTGAAAACGAACCTACGTCAGAAACATCGATTAAGGGACAAGGTTTTGGATTGCGCTGACAAAATAATAAAAAATCAAATGCATATTCTTTTTTTAATATGACTAAGTTGGCTTGCGTATACCCTAGTGACATACCGGCTGTTGGGCCAGTAATTTTTTGGTCACGAATAAGGGCTCTTACTTCTCTCGGTGATGTATATGAATACTCCATTGAAAGACTTCCTTTTTAGTTATTTGGCATTGTTAAACCTATTATTGATAGTAGAATGACATCATTATTATTTAAAAATCAACGGAATTTGTTCAAATAGTGTCATGATACCTAGGATACCCATGATAATTACCACTAATATACCTGGGATTGTTAGCCAAAGTGGATGTTTGTATGATGAGCCAACAATACTTTTCTTATTTGCTGCAATAAGCAATGTACCCAGCGCAATTGGTAAAATTAATCCGTTTAGTGCACCTGCTAAAATTAAAACATTTACTGGCTTTCCGATAATCGCAAATGTAACAGTAGATAAAACGATAAAAGCAATAATAAGCCAGTTTTGATATTTTTCAAGTAACGGATGGAACGTTTTAATGAATGATACGGATGTATACGCAGCACCTACTACTGAAGTAATCGCAGCAGCCCACATAATAACACCGAAAATACGATAACCAAATTCACCAAGAGCTAAATTGAAAACAGATGCAGGTGGGTTTGCAGGATCAATTTGTAATCCTTGAGAAACCACACCTAATACAGCTAAAAACAATGCAATTCGCATTACACCTGTAATCCCAATACCTGATACCGAACTTTTCGTCACATCTGGGATGGCTCCAACACCTTTAATACCAGCATCTAATAAGCGGTGACCACCAGCGAATGTTATATAACCACCAACAGTACCACCAACTAGAGTAACAATCGATAAAATGCTAATTTTAGATGGCACAAATGTACGTAATACGGCTTCCCCTACTGGAGGTACAGTTGAAATGGCTACATATAGCATCAATAAAATCATAATTGCACCTGCAACTTGAGTTGCTTTATCCATTACTTTTCCAGCTTCTTTGAATAGGAAAATGAAAATTGCAAAAACAGCACTGATAACTGCACCCATTATTGGGTCAATGTTCAACATAGCATTTAAACCTAATCCAGCTCCGGCAACATTCCCGATATTAAAAGCAAGTCCACCAAAAACAATCAAGATTGCTAGAAATACACCTAATCCTGGAAGAACTTTATTGGCAATTTCTTGTCCACGTAATCCTGTTACGACAATAATACGCCAGATATTCAATTGTGCGAATATATCAAGTAGTAATGAAACTAATATAACAAATCCAAAACTAGCTCCTAATTGTTGAGTAAAAACTGTAGTTTGAGTTAAAAAGCCAGGTCCAATCGATGAAGTAGCCATTAAGAAAGCTGCTCCTAACAGGACACTCCAATTGGTTTTCTTTTTATTATTACCATCTGTTGTTAATTTTACTTCTTCCATCTAAATACCCCTTTTCTAAAGAAAAGCCTTCACTAAGATGCTTTCATTTTCTAATGTTTGACGAATATATTTTGCAAATTCTAGTGCATGTTCTCCATCCCCATGGATGCAAACTGAATCTGCCTTTATGCTACATTTCGTTTGTTGTTGCGTGATGACGTGTCCTTCTTTTACCATCGCGATTACTTGCTGTACAGATTTTTCTTGATCTGTAATCATGGCATCTGACTGACTTCTAGATGTTAATGAACCATCTTGTTGATACGTACGATCTGCAAAAACTTCATGCGCAGTTTGAAGACCTAATTTCTCTCCAGCCTTCGTCAGTTCACTATCTGCTAGTCCAAAAAGTACTAATTCAGGCGAAACATCAAAAACAGCTTGAGCGATTGCTTCAGATAATGCCTGATCTTTTGCTGCCATATTATATAAAGCACCGTGTGGCTTTACGTGCTGAAGCTTTGCGTTTTGTGTTGTCAAGAAACCTTGCAAAGCACCAATTTGGTATACGACCATATCGTAGCCTTCCTGAGGTGTAATTTTCATGTCTCTTCTACCAAATCCATTTAAATCAGGTAAACCAGGATGAGCACCGATTTGAACATGATTTGCAAGCGCTATTTTTACGGTTTCTCTCATAACAGATGGATCACCCGCATGAAAACCACAGGCAATATTTGCTGAAGTGACATATTTTAATATTTCTTCTTGTTCGCCAAGTTTATAACGACCGAAGCTTTCCCCTAAGTCACAATTGATATCGACAGTGAACATTGTCCATCCTCCCATTCTTAATCAGAATAATTTGATTGTAATATTTTATTATCATAACATTTAAACAATTTATTGAAAAGATTAAAATTTTTCTTTTTTTAGAAAATTGACAATTCCACTTGTGTATAATTTCTGAATAAATATATAATTGAAATAGTTTTAATTTTAATTTAAGGGGATTTTCAAAATGATTAGAAGTTTGAAAAGCGTTGAAATGAAGCCTTTGGGGGATTCAGCAGTTATTGTTAATTTTGGATCTGTTATTGATCCAAAAATGGCAAAGTATATACAAGCTTTACAAAAGATATTGAATAATAATCCGTTTGAAGGGTTAATAGAGTGCGTTCCTTCATATACAAATTTAACCATATACTATGACACTATAATGATCTATAGAAATGGAAAACTTCATCCATATCAATTTGTTACAGAATATATCGAAAATTCGTTGCAAAATATGGATATTTCAGAGGAAAATACCTTTCAACTTATTGAAATCCCCGTCTGCTATGGGGGAATTTATGGTCCTGATCTAGAAATCGTCGCAAACCAAAATGATATTAGCATAAAAGAGGTTATTAATATCCATAGTTCACAAGAATATCTTGTTCATATGATTGGCTTTGCC
>DATMJF010000425.1:0-3420 GCA_035554455.1 Rummeliibacillus sp. | reverse complement strand
TGAGGAGGAGATAACATGATATTTAACGATTTACCCGTTCTCACAACTAAGAATCTAGCAGAAAGACTAGGTGTAGGGCCACGAAGTTTGATCAGGGGTTTTGATCGTCAGCGCAATAAATTTGTAGAAGGAAAGCATTTTTTTGTTGTGACAGGGGATGAACTTGTCAAAGTGAAACAAGAGCTGGGGGATTCCAAACACGCATGCATTCTCTATTTATGGACGGAGGAGGGGGCGTTTTTATTAGCTAAATTCCTGAGGGATGTCAGCTCATGGGATGCCTATTTGCAAAATGTATTTACCTTTTATGAAGAAAATCGGCAATAGGAAAAGATTAAAAAACAACTACTTTAAACTCGCAGTGGCAGTTGCTGCTGCTGCGTGTACTAAATTGGAGGTATTCGTAATGAAACTAATCATAAACCAAACACCACTTCTCGTCATACCAGACCTAGCAGTCATGTTAGGAATTAATGAAGCAATGATACTTCAACAGCTGCATTATCGATTGAACGGTTCACCACTAAAAGAAGACGGCCACACTTGGTTTCAGCATACCTATGAAAGTTGGGTCAAGCAATTTCCCTTTTTATCCGTCACTACGATTAAGCGAACATTTCTTAAACTTGAAAAAATGAACTATATCATCTCTACGAAGAAGTTTAACTCGACCAAATATGATCAACGAAAGTGGTATCGCATCAATTATGATCTTCTTTATCATGACCTGGGGGTTCAAATTGATTCAACCAATATTTCAAAAGAAACCGCGTCAACAGATCAGATGAAACTCTTTACAGAGATCGAGATGGCCTCTTATTTAAAAGAAGAAAAGAAGAAGAAAAAAGAGATAACAGCTGACGTTATCGACTATTTGAATGAAAAAACAGGAAAAAAATTCAAAGTAACAGCCCAGCATGAAAGAATCATCCTAGCGCGTCTCAACGAAGGATATCGTTTAGAGGACTTTCAGAAAGTCATTGATCACAAAGTTAAGCAATGGATACATGATCCGAAAATGAAAGATTATTTACGTCCAAGCACATTATTTAGACCAACCAACTTTGATAATTACCTAAATGAACTAGGAACTCAGACAAATCAATTGAATCGGTCTTACCAACCAATCGAACTAAATTTGAATGCGGGGGAAGATTAATATGTCAAAAAACATAAGTGCTCAACTGCTAGAAAAAAGTATTTTAGGATCAATGCTTGAAGAAAATTATCTAATAACAGACAGCGGTATACGGAGAGAAATGTTTCAAATCCATCGTCACGCCGCCATCTTTCAAGAAATGTGCAATCTCGCAAATGCTAGTAAACCTGTTGATTATATTACATTACTTCAAGTATTGGACCCAAACGTTTCAGGAGGTGCCACATACTTAGCAAACCTGACCAACTTTGCATGCAGCCCCAAATTCGATGCTTATTGCGAAATGCTCATCTCTTCTTGGCGCGAAAAGACAAAGAGAGCCTTACTATTTCAAGCACAAACTGAGGATTGGTCCATTGAATCAGTACAAAAAGCTTTAGACAACTTGCAAACACATCTTCACACAGCTGAAACAAATATTCAACAGGACCTTCTTGAATTGGAACACCTTCCGTTCAAACCGATGCCACCACAACAAGTTGTCCCAACTAACATAGTGGATCTGGAAAAGCTCATTGAGGGATTCAGACCAAGTGAGCTGACGATTATAGCAGGTAGACCATCCATGGGGAAAACAGATGTCATGAACCATTTCGCGCTTCAGGCAGGATGGGCAGGCTATCTGCCAATTGTATTTTCACTCGAAATGAGCAAGAAGATACTTATTGAGCGATTAATCTCCGATTGTGGCAAAATTAGCAGATTGAAAATGCGTGACCCTTACAATCTATTTTCAGAAAAACAACGGAACGAATGGTTGGATACGTTAAACAAACTATTAAAAGCAACGATTCATATCGACGATCGAGGGGGCATAACCGTCAATCAAATGCGCGCACAAGCAAGAAAAATCATCAATCAATATCCAGCACGCAAACCAATTATCTTCATCGACTACTTACAAATTATCGCCAGTGAACAAGCTACCACCAACCAAGTATTTTCCATCGGCCAAATCAGTTGGGCACTCAAACAAATGGCAAAAGAATTCGATTGCCCAGTTGTCTGTCTCTCCCAGCTAAACCGTAGCGTCGAAAATCGGGCCAGCAAACGCCCACTGATGAGCGACCTACGCGACTCCGGCAATATCGAACAAGATGCAGACGTCATCATCCTTCTATACCGACAAGACTATTACGAAAAACTAGAAGCAGAAGGCAACATGGACTATAACAAAGTCTCAGAATTACTAGAACTAATCGTCACCAAAAACCGCAACGGCCCAACTGGTACAGTCCCTGTAAACTATTCCAAATCAACAGGGCAAATCCGAGACATCAAATACGAACAAGCAAAGTAGGAGGTGTTGAGCATAACGACTGTCAAAGAGTTATTAAAAGATGCCATTGATTATGATGAAGCATTTTTAGCTCATTTCATCTACTTTGCGATAGGAAGAGGGAGGATAGATGAAGTAGATGGCAAAGAAAAGCTGATGGAAATCCAGTTAACGGAGCAGGAGAAGGAAGCATTTTTTAAGATGTATACTCGGGATGAACTTGGCATGAGGAGGATTCTGTTATATGCGGTGAAAGTTTCTGATGGACCTCACAGCTATGCATTTTATTTTGCCGAAACTCCTGAGCAGGTAGTTGATTTGCATGAGGTTATTTATAAATGGCGTCCTGAAAGGATACATAATGTACATCGGCAGTGGTTGTATCGGGAGGTTTATGATGTTGGGGCGAGGAAGGTGGAGAGTTTTAAGGAGATGTTGGGTAGGGTGGTGGAAGTGCCTTTGTATTTGGGAGAGGTGGGGGGATGGTATATTTGAATCCAGATGCAAATCTCCCATTCCTCCAAAATTTTCACTTCTAGCAGAATATTAATAGATTCCATTTAATATCATAACTAATAAATAGATAAACAAATAGAGGTGATCAAATGACGATAGAAATAGAATTAAAAAATATTTTGATAGGTGTATTAGCGCTCATTTTTGCTTATTTCACAGTATTCAACTTCTACTTCTTTATTTTTGCTCTATTAATTGGCATTGTAGGTTTCGCGAAAGCGAAAAAGGCAATAGGAGATAAAAGATATTTATTTTTTGCTAAACTTTTAAATTTCGTAGCGATTGTGTGTTCAATTCTATTATGTTTGTATTACCTCTCCAATCCTTAAAATGTATTAAAAAACTGCATTTCATGGCTAATTTGCATTTACCAAAGTCATTTTGGGAGTCAAACTAGATCGGTTGTTCTTGGTAGATACAGCGATGGAAAAGATGAAGAAAAAGCATTTGCACAATAAAATTAAAT
>DATMJF010000424.1:0-2210 GCA_035554455.1 Rummeliibacillus sp. | reverse complement strand
TTTACAAGGCAGGACGACCGGTTCAAATATATGTGATTCACGAAAAAGATATCAACGCTTTCAGTTCAAGTTATGATACGGCTAATTTAATTAAAGGGATAGAAGATTTCATAAACAAGGTCAATAAGTTATCAAATACTAGTCAAGTAAGCGATATAACGGATGTTGTTTCTATTTATAACAAGTTAAACGAAGCTCAATTATCTGTCATCGAAAAAGGTATTTTAACTAAATACAATATCTATGCACCAATTGCAGATATTAAAACATTGGCTGATAGTGTACCAGTATTAGCTGTTGGTCAGCGGTACGGTCAATCTAATATTGACTCAATGTTAAAGGCTATTGCCATTTACAAAAAACTTTCGAAAGATCCTAAAGCAATTGTTACAAGGGATATTGTTCCAAGTAAAAGTTTTTTAACAAATGAAGATGAAATAAAAGCAGCACAAAAAGTTGATAAAGCATTCAAAGCTTTAGATAAAAGTGATGATAAATATTTAACAAATCTTAATGGAGTCATCAAAAGTTATGATGCCTTATCTACAACTGCTCAGAAGTATGTCACTTCTGATATTGAAAAAGCTAGACAAAGTACAATTTATAAGAATCCTATTAGTGCAGCTGCCGATTTTGAAAAGGCAGTAAATGATTTGTTAGATAAGTATCCAATGACATATTGGGATGTTAAAGATGTAGTAGACAAATATAATCTCTTGAATTCTAAAGCAAAATCACTTGTAGATAGTGGTATATTAAAAACTTACAACAAATATGCACCAATCGTAGAGATTGTTAATGCTTTATTTGCTATAACTCCTGTCGTTATTGATAGCACTTCACCTACTAAAGATGCTTCTATCGGATATTACAAGAATCAAGATTTGACAAAAGATGTAGGTTCTGTCATTTTAAATGCAATTCAGCTATTTAATAAGCTTGGTTCAGATCAAAAGGATATTGTGATAAATAAAGTTCAACCTGCTAAACCAGGAGATCCTATACCTACTAAGAATCCATTATCTGACAAACAAATTGCTCTTTTAAACGAAACAAGCAACATCAAAGCTTCACAAGCATTAGATAAAAAAATTACAGCCATTAAACCTAAAACTTCAGGCTATATAAAGGGAATCATTGATGCAAGAAAAACTTTAGAGGTAATGCCAAGAGAGCAAAGAGTATACCTACAAAATGCAGGAATACTCAACAACTATGAAGTAAAACCTCAAACGAAAAAAGCGATTGATGATTTAGCGACCTTTGAAAATGGTGTTCAATTGGTGGATGAATGGGCTTCTAATTTATCCAATGATCAGAATGCTATGTGTACAGAAGGTAGTACAACTTCATCATGTAAGGATGCAATTAATAATAAAATGAAGATTTTAGCTACACTTTTCGATCAATTCAATGTTTCTAAAATCATTGATGGCTCAGAAACTAAATTAGCACCTTTAATAGATCGCGCAGTATTAACTCGCTATCAATACTTACGAGCAGTGTATGATGTGGAGGATCAAATAAAAAACAATTAGCAGTAATTTGATTTACTTACAAGTTTTCTGCTTATTTATGGCTCCTTAAGTTGGACAATAAAGTCAACTTAAGGAGTTTTGTTTTTGCGAAATATGCTATAAATATATATTTTGTAAATCATAATTACACTACAGAGCATCTATTCTCTTATTTTTCAATTGGTTAAACTAAATAAAATTGCTAAATATTTACTTTAATGAATCGATATTAGAATTGAAAGTGATTTCATACATATAAAGTAAGAAGGTGGAATTTGTGGAATATAGGCGTAGGGAATCTTTTCGGCATGTTTTGGTTCATGAAGTACCAGTAACCTACAATTGCCAAGGGGATAGAATGAAGCCGTATCGGCAAGGGAACATTGTTGAGATTAGTCCAAGTGGTTTAAAGCTTTTTACTGAGGAAAACTTGCCTTATGAAAAAGGAGAAATCGAATTGGACTTGTCATTCAATTTATATTCGAAACCGATTAATGTAAGAGGAGATGTTCGTTGGAAGAAGGCCATTGGTGGTGGTTATCAATATGGCGTTTATATGAATACAGTTGATGAACATCAAGAATTAATCATTTCTGAGTTGAAACTACGACGAAGGAAAGAAGTTTTTGAGGCTAAAAGACAAAATTCGTGATTTTATTTGTTAAAAAAAATGTAAAAAATAATTTTTTTTTT
>DATMJF010000423.1:0-3895 GCA_035554455.1 Rummeliibacillus sp. | reverse complement strand
CTGAATAAGTTAACCATGCGTTTAGATTGTTTATCTTTTATTCCTTTGGCAGGATCTACGTCACCAAGTGTTGAGCTGAGTAATGCAAAATCTGCATCGTCTGCGTCACCTTTAGTAACTTTGATAGTATGTTTAATACCTTCCAAGTATCCGCCTTTAATAATAACTTCTTTTGGTTTTTGAGTACCTTTAACAGCGTTGATACCTTGACCAATTAAACTGAATGGTTTTTTGATGACATTCCAAATACCGATTCCGATTTTCTTTGTCACGTCAACGACACCATTTAATGCGTTTTTAGCAACTTCTCCAACTTTAGCTAATCCATCCATCATAGCAGTATACTTTTCTGAAATGAATTTAGCTGTGCTAGATACTAAATCTTTAGTAATATCAACTGCAGCACTGATACCATTACGAACACCAGCAGCAATCTTAAATGGCATTTCTGCAATTGTTAATAATCCTTTAGTTACTTTTTCTTTAAATAATTTGGCAGTTGGGATAATTGTTTCAACGATACCTTTTGCAACATTTCCAAGACCTGTTACAGTACTCTTGATCATTTTACCGACACCAGCGAATACACTACCGATCATAGAACCGAAGCCTTTAACAACTTCTGTAGCACCTTTGAATAGTTTACCGATACCGCTTATTACACTTTTACTCATGTCTCCAATACCAGCTATAACAGCTCCACTGAAGTCCATAAGACCTGTGAATACTTTTCCTATACCTTTGACAATACCATCAGCAGCAGTTTTAACAGTAGAAAGAATTGTTTTAGGAATATCTACTACGATAAACTTAGCAGCACCTGCAATTGCTTTACCTGCAGAAACTCCGGCATCAAGAATGGCAGTCATACCTTTTTTAAGATAGTCAAATGTACTACGCATAATGTCTTGAACCTTTTTAATAGGTTTCACGATAACAGTATTAATTGTATTGGTTACTTTATCTTTAATCAATTGACCGATTGATTGAATTTTCACCTTTATTTGTTCGAAAGGTTTAAATATGGCACGTCTGAAACGTCCCCAGAATCCCATACGGTCTTTATTATTAGAACCTGTAATGTCGTTATCATCCACATCAAGGAACATTTGAACAGTCTTACGAAGTTTGAACACGTTAGAGCCAACGCCGTCTAATTGTCCTTTTGTATCCATAGATATTGAACGAACATCTTGAGATATTTTAAATACTAAATCGTACATACTAGGTTGAGACCCAGATGTCACATTTGAGTTCATACTTCCACCATTTATTACTGCAGAAGGTGATGAAGGATTACCCATAAAGATTACTTCACCTGTTTCGGTTGTAGCGACTGCATTAGTTGCTCCACCTTTTGGGTTTTTATAAGAGCCTTTTATTGTTCTAGGACGTGAAGCAGGAAGAGCTTCCTTAACAGCTTCTACGATTTTTGTACCTAAAGTAGTTAATTGTTCAGCACGTTTAGAAGATGATTCTCTTGTTGCTTGAACGATACTATCTGTACCTGTTTTGACAGCTTCTGTTGTTTGTCTTGTTTCGTTAACAACTGTCGCAGGTGTTGCTTCTGTAGCTATCTCAGCGTCAGCAACTGGTGCTGTTTCCGTTTTAACACTAATGCCAAAATGGCGAAGCAATGCATTTCCTTTTTTACCTGATTGAATAGCTTTTGATAGACGTTTACGTTGAGCACGTGATAAACTGTCAGCAGTTACATTGTCTCCACTATTCATCAATTGTTGTAGGCTTACACCTAATAAATCTTCGAAGTTACGGTTGTATAGAGATACACCATCTTTATTATTTGCCATGAAGTGTCTCATTGAACGTGATTTTGTAGAAAGATTGTAGAATTGTTCTAGGTTAATCTTTCTAGTACCACCTTTACCATCAGGTACTTCAATAACGCCTTCATAACCGTGTTTAGCAGCAAGGGCTTGACCTCTTGCTAGTTTATTTTTATCTGCATCGATTAACGCTTGTTGAGCAGCCCATGCTGCAGATTGTTCAGCATCACGTTTCGATTTTCTTTCCTGTTCTTCCTTATAGTAATCAGCACCAGCTTCACTAAATTGAGCTTCTTTGATTGCTTTACGGTCGAAGTATTTAGCATTGACTTTTTGGAAGAAGTTCATTTCACTGTTTTCAGAGATTTGTTGACGGTAGTCTTTAATCCCTTTTCTCATTTGACCTTTTTCAAGTCTATTTCCTACGAAGCTTAATCCTTTAAATGGGGCAGAAGCAATGGCACCAAATATTTTAGCAGGACCATAAACCATACCTTTCATGATTTTTTTCATAGGAGTCATGATGTGTTTATTCATGAATTCGCCGAAAGGTTTACCGATATTCTTTTCAAATGTTTCACCGATCTTATCCTTGAAAGAATTCCATCCGTCAACAAAGAATTTTTGTAAACTTTCAGTCATATTACTGAATGCTTTTTTCATTGGTGCGATAGCATCTTTAAATGGATTCGCTATACTTGTAGTGAACCATTTTTTCATGTTGAGATTGATTTGACGAAGCTCTGTAGAGAAAGGACTCTTAACCTCCATGTTGAACCAGTTAGAGAATTTTCCAAGAACTCCACCTTCACGAGCACCAGTTTCATCATCCCATTTACCAAATAAAGCATTCTTGAATTTTTCACTAGATAGAGCGATACCACCTGCGGCACCCATTAATGCACCACCAATAGGACCTAGTGGAGTTAACATCGCACCTAATAGACCAAATTGACCAATAACAGCAGCTAGTCCAGCACCGGCTGTACCACCAGCTAATACATTTGGTATTAAGTCTTTAAATTTTTTACCTTTTACTTTCATTCCATTAGCGGCTTTATTAAATAAGCCCCCCATACGAACACCAGTGTCTGCGTCCATTTTACCAAATAAGACGTTTTGAACGGCATTTGAACGGTATGCCATAGCACCAGCAACACCAAGGGCTGCAGCACCTACAGGACCGCCTGGTAAGAAGAATGATGGTAATAGACCGAATCCTAACATTGGTTTTAAAAGACCTAAAGCCCCACCACCAATGATAACATTCTTATTCTTTTTGAAGAAGTCTTGAGTGTTTCTACTGATAATACCACCAATACGTTTACCATCTACATCTTTATCCCCGAATACACGAGTCATAAAAGATTCAGATTGAGTAGCCATACCTAATCCCATACCAAGTATAGGACCCATAGCACCTGGTAAAAGAATAGCACCTAATAAACCCGAACCACTAGCAAGTAAGCCTCCAGCTAATCCACCAGCAACACCTAACGCTGCAGCTTTTGGAGCTTTCTTCTTAACAACTTCTAATGTTTCTTTTAATGATTTATCACGCTTTTTCTTATCAGAAGGACCAAAGATAGCTTCTCTCCAGTTATTCGCACCAGTTTGAACAGTATTGAACACAGTCGTTAGTATACCTTTTTTATCAGCGTCACGTTCAGCATCTTTATCACCCATTAAGTATTTCGTAACAGATGATTTTACGCCTGTAAACATAGATTTCATGCTTGGCATAAATGCTTCTTTACTATCTCCGAAGGTTTCTCCTGCACGGTTTTTGTAACCTTTCCCTGTGAATTGGTACTTAATAGCTGAACCTACATCCAACATGTTATCACCAAATTCTCCAAGGAAACCACCTGTACGTTTCATAGAACCATCGTCAAACTGACGTTTTTCACCGAATAGGTAATCACTCATCTTTTTCATTTGATTCTTCCCAGAGTCAAATAATCCAGATTCTTTGATTTGATTTATAAGACCTTTTTCACCAACAAAACCTTCTTTAATAGGTGCAAATACTTTATCCTTCACAAAGCCTTCCATAGAGTTAATACTAGTTTTGAATTTATTCGCAATAGCATTAAAGATAGATGGAT
>DATMJF010000422.1:0-2688 GCA_035554455.1 Rummeliibacillus sp. | reverse complement strand
TTACGGGGGACGTGACCATAGGCAATACGGGTGTTACCGCAATTGGTGCTAATAAAGTATTAAGTTCTATGGTTTCCCCGCTTTTAATGAAGTATGCAACAGTCGCTGTTTCTGCCGCTGAATTTAACGGCGCATATGCAGCACCCAAGCTATTATTAGCTGCACAAGGCGCTAATACTCTAATAGTTTTACACCGCGCAGTATTGGCCATGACATTTGTATCAGCAGCCTATGCCGCGGGAGGCGTGGTCGGGATTCAGTATGACTCCACGGTTCATGGCGCAGGTGTTGCGGCATCTACAACCGAAGCGGCGGCAGATTTTTTTGCAGCAGCTAGTACGGCATTTCAATTTGAAGGCGTGTCTGGCAATACTGTGGCTATTTCACCATTCACAACATCTGTCAATAAAGCCTTGTATTTAAGTAACTTAACACAGGCATTTACTACAGGTGATAGCACATTTGTTGTACATTTGTGGTATAGCGTTATCCCAACCGTATAATTACTTTGCGCCCTTTATTGGGCGCATTATTTATGGAGGGAAAATGGATATAAAGGATTGGATTAAACGACATGAGGGCTTTAATTCTCATCCATATTTTGATTCGGTTGGTAAACTTACAATTGGGTGGGGAAGGAACATTGAGGATAATGGTATATCGAAAGAAGAGGCCGATGCTCTTTTCGAAAATGACTTTGATGCCGCGGTTAATGACTTGATGCGTTTTGATTGGTGGGTAATGCAACCCAAAAGCGTGCAAGATGCACTTATTAATATGAGATTTAATTTAGGACTGCATCGTTTGTTAGGTTTTACAAAAATGATTCAAGCCTTGCAAGAAAAAAATTATAGCAAAGCCGCACAAGAGGCTCTTGATAGCCGCTGGGCGAAGCAAGTTGGTGATCGCGCTAAGGATGTGGCGCTTATGATAAGGGAAGCGGATGCCTCTACAACCCGAACAGATACTTCAGATTAATTTAGTAAACTGGTTTAATTATGAATTTCCAGAATTAGAAGAATGCCTTTTCCATTTTGCCAACGAACGCAAATGCTCTATACAACAAGGCGCGATATTAAAACGCATGGGTGTAAAGCGCGGCGTTAATGATTTATTTCTTTGTATCCCGCAAGAAAATAAAGCAGGACTTTGGTTAGAACTTAAAGTCGATAAAAAAAAGCTAACCAAAGAACAAATTGATTTTGGAAAACTTATGTCCAAAAATAATTACCGCGTTGCTGCTGCATGGACTTTGGAAGAAGCAAAAGAAGTATTTATGCACTACCTGAAGAATTATATTGCAAATAGAAAGTTGGTTGCACTAAAAAACTGTAGTTAATTTAGTCAAATAGTTAGAGCAAAATTTGTACTAAGGCGTGATTTGTTAAGTCATTGATTTGATTGAATAATGTCCACTAAGTCTGATTATAAATAATAATCAGACTTAGGTGTGTCTTGATAATAATCCATAAATGTTTTTAACTTTTTTGCATCTTTTGCAATAGGCCTGTTCTAAGCCAACTGAATATGCATCATAAATTATTTTAAGTATTTTTGGAGAAACTTGATTGCAAAAATCATGACCAGCGATAAAGCACGCAATTTTTTGTTTCATCTATAAAATTCCCGGCATTTTTTGCATTTGTTTTGTGGTGGATAGCTGGTATAACGTAGTCCATCTGATTCATGCTCGCATTCCTTCTCAATCCCGCAATCATGACATTTGCCACGCACCCAAAGATGTTTGCATTCTGGATGATTGACAATAGGTTGACAATCTTGTGGGGAATAGTTGTCAATCATGGATTGGATTTTCTTAGATATTGGATCAACGCCTTGGTCGCGTTCGTAAACATCATATAAATGCATTAACTCTTTTTTCGTGAAATCATTCATTCCCACATCCTGCAGCATTTCATACATTTCTCACCAGGATAATCTTTACCTATTTCGCCATTGTGAGAGCAATAATTATCAATCAAATATTGGATTTTTATTTCTAAATCAGAATCCCAGCATTTATTTTTGCTATTCCATTTAGGCGGTAATCTGCCTAATCCTTCTAGTATTTTTTCTAGTTCTTTTTTCGTGAAATCATTCATAATAGCATCCATAAAACAAAAGCCATTCCCGAAACAATCAATGCGCCTAAAGAAATGCCAATAATCACATCCTTGATTATAGCGTTTATTATTGCGTCTTTAATCATACATTCACCATTTCATGACCATGAAACAACTCAGGCTCTTCTTTAGCCAATTTTGTAATGCAATCATAGCACGCAAGCAATATATCGTTTCCAAGGCATGAATTAAATATTAACAACCCTTTCTTCCTACTAGACAGCCAGCACTTGCCTTTGCATTTAGGGCAATCCCATAGCTCGCTATTCGGTTGGTCTTCTGGTGCTATTTGGTATTGTGGGTAGGGCGGCATCATTACTATTACAAGATTATTCACTAGAAAACTTATCCATCAAGCCCGTCCTTGTTAAAAAATCATCGTGGCTTTGAAAGCCTAATTCTTTAGCATAATCATCTAAAATCTTTTTCTCTTCAGAAAATGGAGCCGCTGGCTTTGTTAGGGATAACAACATTCTAATTTGTTTTTCTGTAAGCTTATTCATTTCGATTCCTTTATAAATTATATCTTTATTAGGCTATTAGAGATTAAGTTACCAATATTGTT
>DATMJF010000421.1:0-11890 GCA_035554455.1 Rummeliibacillus sp. | reverse complement strand
AATTTTGTCGCGACTTCCACTTACAACTGCAGCTACAATTGCTACAATCGCTACTACAGAAACAAGAGGCATAACACCATTTGCCACTTCTGTTTTACTTTTGAAGATCAGCTTAACTACAATACCTAAGAAAATTGGAATTAATACGATTTTAACAACTGATAGAAACATAGCACTTGCTGAAACATTCAACCATTCGCTTGCTAAGAAATAAATAATTGCTGGAGTTAATAATGGCGCTAGTAAAGTTGTAATAGAAGTAATGGTAACAGATAGAGCTGTATTCCCTTTTGCAAGAAATGTCATAACATTTGAAGCTGTACCGCCAGGGCAAGCCCCAACTAAAATTACACCAACTGCAACTTCAGGAGATAACTGAAGTCCTTTCGCCAATAAGTATGCTACTGATGGCATGATAATAAACTGTGCTAAAACTCCAATAATAACCCCTTTAGGTTGTTTTAAAACTAATTTAAAATCCCCAAGTGTTAGTGTCATCCCCATGCCAAACATGACTATTCCGAGTAATAATGAAATATAAGGCCCAATCCATGTAAATTGATCTGGTATATATAATGCTAAACCTGCAGCTAACAATACCCAAAATGCAAAAGTATTGCCTGCGAATTTGCCAACCTTTTCTAACATCTGCACGTTAACAACCTCCTTTAATATTTTTCCATTATAATACCAGTTTTATAAATTATCAAACTATTTTTTATTTTCAAATATTATAATTCTACTTAGAGTAATTTGTTCAACACCTTTGAACTATAAAAAAATAGCCCCATCCTTTACGGATGAGGCTATAACTTGTTTAATCATTAAGCATGTTTTTCAGTGAATTTTGGAGTTGCTTCTTTCACTTCTTCATTTACTTGTACATGCTCCGCTTTAACTTGTTTATCACGTCTCCACGGAATCATGTTGAAGACGATATTTAACACGATTGCCGTAATACTACCAGCAACAATACCGTTACTAGTTAAAATGCGAACAGTTTCTGGTAGCACTTTGAAGATATCAGGAACAACTGTTACACCAAGACCCATACCAATTGCACAAGCAATGATCATGGAATTACCTTCTGATTCACCAATAGCAGTGCCTAACATTTTAATCCCTTGAGAGATAACCATACCGAACATAGCAATCATTGCACCACCAAGTACAGCAGTTGGGATAATTGTTGTTAATGCAGCAATTTTAGGCAAGAAACCTAGTGATACAAGTAGGATTCCTGTGATAAAGATAACTGCACGATTTTTTACACCAGTTAGTTGCATTAAACCAACATTTTGAGAAAATGCAGTGTATGGGAATGAGTTAAAAATACCACCAATAATAGAAGCTAAACCTTCTGATCGATAACCACGCGCAAGTGCTTTATCGTCAATTGGTGTATTTGTCATATCACTTAAAGCAAAATATGAACCAGTTGATTCAACAAGTGATACAAGTGCAACCAATGTCATTGTAACGATAGGTACAACATGAAATTCTGGAGTTGAAAAATAGAATGGTGTTACAATTTGGCCCCATGCAGCATCTTTAACAGGTGTGAAATCTACCATACCCATGAAAGTCGCAGCGACAGTGCCAAGCACTAAACCTATTAAAATAGCAATTGAACGAACGAAACCTTTAGTAAAACGATACAACAAAATGATGGCGATTAATGTACCAAAAGCAAGTGAAATGTTAGAAGCAGAACCGAAATTTGGTGCTCCTTGACCACCACCAGCATTATTGATAGCTACTGGAATTAATGTAATCCCGATAATTGTAACAACACAACCTGTAACTATTGGCGGGAAGAATTTTACCAGTTTACCGAATACTCCTGAAATAAGAACAACAATTATACCTGATGCGATGACTGCACCATATATAGCACCTAAGCCGAATTCCGTACCAATTCCAATAATTGGTGTTACAGCTGTAAATGTACATCCAAGAACTAATGGTAATCCGATACCAAATACCTTACCACGAGCAACTTGTAATAATGTAGCAATACCGCACATCATAATATCAATGGATACTAAATACGTTAACTGAGTTGAATCAAATTTTAGAGCGCCACCAATAATTAATGGCACTAAAATTGCGCCTGCATACATTGCTAGTAAATGCTGAATTCCAAGTGTTGCAAGTTTTACCTTGTTCATTTGATCAGTTGCCTCCTAAGCAAATTGTACTTTTCCGTTTTCTAATGAAGAAACAATAGCTAATGAATCAACGCGATAACCTTGTTCGCGTAATAATTGGCCTCCAGGTTGGAAACCTTTTTCGATCACAATACCGATTCCACTTGTAGTAGCATCTGCTTGTTTTACAATATCCAGTAAACCTTTTGCAGCTTCTCCGTTTGCTAAGAAATCATCGATGATTAAAACAACATCATCATTATTTAAATAATCTTTTGAGACAGTAATAGTACTTGTTACTTTCTTCGTGAATGAGTAAACATCTGCAGAATAGAAGTTATCTGTTAATGTTACAGATTTACGTTTACGAGCAAAGACAACAGGGATTCCTAAAATAAGACCTGCCATAACTGCAGGTGCAATACCTGATGATTCAATCGTAAGAATTTTTGTTAAACCTGCATCTTTATATAGATCTGCAAACTCTTGTCCGATTTCTTGCATGAGTTTTGGATCGATTTGATGATTTAAGAATGAATCTACTTTTAAAACGTCTCCCGATAAAACTTTACCTTCACTTACGATTTTGTCCTGAAGTGCTTTCAACTTTAGGATCTCCCTTCTTGTTTCGTGTTCTTGAATTTCCTTTAAAATGTAGATTCTATATCAAATAATGGAGTAAGACTTTGAAAAGCCGTGTCGGGGCATCCGCCTCCACTTTTCATTATATTTTGCTTAATTTGTGAACTCCCTAACAAATTGTATAGAACCAAAATAAAAAAAGCCCAAAGAACTTGTACATCCAATCATCTACGAGTGGAGCAAAGTCCTTCGAGCTATATAGTCGAAAGGAATAGTAAATAGAATACTAATTGAGCAAACTAATTACTATTTTATTGCTTCTCATAGTCAGTTCATTTACGGTGACCTGGTAGAGACTCGCGAGCCATATTCTCGCTATTATATGAGTGAATGATATTTTGTTTTAGATTTGAGAATGTCCCAATTATAGCACGCTATAGACAAATTTCAACAAAATATTAAAATGTAGAACTATTCAGAAATATTCCAAACCCGAATATTTACAAATATATAAGCAAAAATGCAGGCATTATACGAACATTAACGATGTGTGAAATCGTAAATATACGCTGATTCAATCTTTAACCCTTAAAAAAAGGCTAATCTTTTTCAGGTATCTTCCCCTGAGATAGATTAGCCTTATAATTAATCGTGATTTGGTCGATCAGATGTAAAATCTGCATCCTCTAAACGAACAATTTTAGTTTTATGTTTCCATTTGTAACCGAACCACAGGATAAAGAAGATTGGTAAACCAATGTAGGATACTAATATGCCAGACCAATCGATATGATTTCCCGTAAAAGCTGTATAGTTTTGTCCTAATACTACAATCGCACATAATACAAATGCAAAGATCGGTCCAAATGGGAAGAATCTTGAGCGATAAGGTAGTTCAGATAAGTCATGACCTTGTGCAACAAATGCTTTGCGGAAACGATAATGACTTGCCGCAATCCCTAACCATGCAATAAATCCACACATACCTGACGCATTTAACAACCAAATATATACCGTACCTGTACCAAATAATGATGCTAAGAATGATAAACAAGCTACTAATACTGTTGCGACAAGCGCAGCTACTGGTACACCACGTTTGTTTAATTTTTTAAAGATTTTAGGCGCTTTACCTTCCATTGCCAATTCCCATAACGTACGAGATGATGCATATAAACCAGAGTTACCTGCAGATAAAATAGCTGTTAATATAACAGCGTTCATAATAGATGCCGCAAATGCAACGCCTGCATTTTCAAATACTAAAGTAAATGGGCTTACTGTTACATCATCACTATTAGCAAGACGTGGATCTGTATAAGGAATTAACAAACTAATAGCTAAAATCGCCAGAATATAGAATAACAAGATTCGCCAGAAAATTTGACGAACTGCTTTTGGAATGGTTTTACCAGGATTTTTTGTTTCCCCGGCTGTAATACCAAGTAATTCTGTTCCCTGGAATGAGAATCCAGCAGCTAAGAAAATACCAAATGTTGCAAAGAATCCACCGTGGAAAGGTGCATCACCTTTAAAGAAATTTGTAAATCCAACTGGTGCTTTACCTCCAAGAATTCCAAAAATCATTAAGAAGCTGACAATCAAGAAGATGATAACTGTTGCTACTTTAATGAAAGCAAACCAATATTCACTTTCTCCAAAACTATTAACAGATAAGTAATTTAATACAAAAATAATCACTAAAAACGCTGCACTCCAAATAAATGAAGGCGTGTCTGGGAACCAATATTTCATCACAATGGATACTGCTGAAATTTCTGCTGCAATTGTAATAGCCCAGTTATACCAATAGTTCCAACCTAGTGCAAATCCTAATGCTGGATCGATAAATTTTGAAGCATACGTATTAAACGAACCAGAGACTGGCATGTATGCAGCCATTTCTCCAAGACTTGTCATCAAGAAGAATACCATAATCCCTATCAAACCGTATGCTAGTAATGCTCCACCAGGTCCAGCAGCAGCAATCGAGTTACCACTTGCTAATAGCAAACCTGTACCGATGGTTCCACCAAGTGAGATCATCGTAACATGTCGACTTTTTAAACCTCTATTTAAGCTCAGTTGTTCACCAGAGCTTGTATTTTTTGTACTCATAATTCTCCTCTTTCCGATTTTCATTGCAAGAAAGGTCGGGTTGAAGTCAATCAAGCTGCGGACGCTAACACTTTGGGCGCGTTCCGCTTTTAAGATAAAAAAATACCACCACAAGGATCCTTGAGATGGTATCTAAAATCCCCCATCAACCTTGATAAAGATAGCTCAACACGTCGTTTCAGACATGACAGTTCTGCACCTTTCGATAACAGCCCCAGCATTGCTAATAAAAAGCTTACCAACACTTCGGCAATATTCCCTTTTTAATCGAGTCCCTAATGCTTTTTCATCTCGTCGATCATACTCATGAATATCGCGACCTCTACCTCACCTATTGGATGAGGCATGCAATATATAATTTCAATACGTTCCTCATTATAATACAAGATATCCCTGATAACAAGACATAAAGCATCTGGTATTTTAATACAACATAGACTTTAATAATTTCATAACCTTTTATTTTGTGGCGAAATATTGAAATTTACTATCTATTAATGATACGGTTGCTAAAGAATCTTATTACAAAGGAGGAAAGAGATTGGCTTCACAACAATCCACTAGAGAAAGTAAAAAATCACCTTGGAATCGAAATACTTGGATACTCGTGCTCGGTATTATTTTCATTGCCGCTACATTACGTTCACCACTTACTTCAGTAGGTCCAATTATTTCTTATATAAAAGAAGACTTAGATATTTCGAATGTACTAGCAGGGTTTATAACGACCATTCCTTTACTAGCATTTGCGATAGTGTCGCCATTTGCACCAAAATTCGCCCGAATCTTTGGATTCGAAAAAACATTACTAGTTGCAATGGGTATATTAACAGTGGGTATTTTCAGCCGTTCACTTGGAAATACTTTCTTCCTATTATTAGGAACTGCATTAATCGGGATCGCTATTTCATTTGGTAATGTTTTGCTACCAGCTCTTATTAAGTTGAAATTCCCTTTACAAGTAGGCCTACTCACATCTATCTTCACAGTTGCGATGAATGTCTCAGCAAGCGTTGCAGCTGGGGTTAGTTATCCAATAGCTGGTACATCTTTCGGTTGGAAAGGCGCACTCGGCTGCTGGATTATTCTTACCTTTATAGCGATTATTGTATGGCTGCCACAATTACGCCAAAAAGTAGAGATAAAAGAAAACCAGAAAGATGAGAAGCTAAGCAAACCCATTTGGAAATATCCCTTAACTTGGGCAATTACACTAGCAATGGGATTGCAATCTCTAATATTCTATACAACAGCTGCTTGGATTCCAGCAATGTTAGAATCACAAGGAATGAGTGCAAATCAGGCAGGATGGATGTTCTCTATTATGCAATTTTCACAATTGCCTATGACTTTTCTTATTCCTATTTTAGCAGGGCGCAGATCTGATCAACGCTCACTTGTAGTAATGTTCGGTGCATTCTATGTGGTTGGCTTTGCAGGAATATTAATGAACTGGACCTCACTGACTATGCTATGGATGATTCTACTTGGACTCGCAGGTGGGGCATCATTTGGACTTGCCATGATGTATTTCTCTTTACGTTCTCGTAATGCATTAGAGGCAGCAGAACTTTCTGGCACAGCACAATCTATTGGATACCTACTTGCAGCAGCAGGACCTGTTCTTTACGGATATATACATGATTTATGGGATAGCTGGAATGCAGCAAACATACTTTATGCCATCACAGTTGTCGGTTTAATAATCTCCGCATGGATATCAGCAAAAGACCGCTTTGTAACGCCAGAAAAGTAAAAAAATCTTGAGCGACTACGTAATGTCGCTCAAGATTTTTTATTCCTTACTGTTTATCATTAAACAAATAGTGTGCAATTATTGATACAAATGAATTCATTTACAGGAATTTTAAACAAAAAATATCTCTCGCATCACGAGTACAATCCAAAGTTTTTTGTTTAAAATCCTATATTAATAAGGTGATTTTTGATAAGAATAAATTGGCGATTTTTTCGTATTATCGTATGGCTTATGGAAAATATGCGTTGTGGCTGGTGACAATGGTGGTATTAGCCATGTCCAGTTTCCTGTTACATCACGATTTGCAGTCTCTTCATTTGCCTCAAAACGTTTAAACTGTTGAGCCGCTGTATGGTGATCAACAATACTCACACCGTCTTCTTTAAAGGAATAAAGTACCGCTGTATTTAGTTCCACTAATGCACGATCTTGCCATAGACTTGCATTTGAAGACATATTTAATCCCATTTTCTCCGCAACAACTGGCAATAGATTATAACGATATTCATCTGCTAAATTACGGGCACCAATTTCCGTCCCCATATACCAGCCATTAAATGGAGCTGCTGCATATGTAATACCCCCTACTTCAAGCTTCATGCTTGAAATCATCGGTACTGCATACCATTTCAAATGTAAATCAGCAAACCAATCAAATTCGGGATGTCGCAAAGGTACCTCTTTTATATATTCTTGCGGGATATCAAACAATCGAGGTTGACGATCCTCAATTTGAATAACTAGTGGCAATACATCAAACTGTCCGCCTTCTCCTTGCCAGCCTAATTCTATACATATTTTTGTAAAAGTAAGAGACTCCGAATCCCCAATTACCGAACCATCCGCTTGTTCATAACCAGCATAACGAATTAACTGGTGATTCCAAATTCGTACTTTTTCAGGTTCAAAGATGGAAATGGTAGGTCGTATTTTCCCATTATTCGTAGCAAATTCGATATGTTCTAAAAGCTTTTCATAAATCGTTTCTTCATCTGTTATAGCACGCTGATCTTTTACTTGTAGAGATTGCCAAAACAAACGTCCGATACACTTATTACTATTTCGCCACGCCACTTTTGCTCCATAAGCGAGTTCATCTGAAGTATGTGTATAATGTCCATACGCCATAATATCCCTTTCAACTTTATCCAGTCGTTTTTCTAACTGATCTAACGGCAATTCATTTTCCGTATAATACAACTTTATAAAATCAACAGCCTCATTTAGCATCGGCATAATATTACTAAAAACCTCCTATTGAAAATCAACTACCTCTATCATAAATGAATTATTCTTACTAAAAAATATGTAGATTAAATACTAATTTATATCTCAATTTTTATTAGGCAATATTCTATTCATGAGCTATAGGCTCTCAACATTTAATGATTTTATACATAAAAAAATATCCGGAGTATAAACTCCAGACATTAATATCTTCTATTAAAAAATAAACATCATTTTATATTTCAAATTTTGAGCAAAACTAATTGATAAGAGCTTATTGTAGTATAAGATACGAATTTCTCCCTCTATCTTTAACAACGTATAAAGCACGATCTGCGCTGATTATCACATCTTCAATTTCATTAGAGGATGTACAAAATCCCGTTGAGGCACCAATACTGACTGTTACAAATTGAGAAACACATGATTCTGTATGTAATATACTAAGTTTTGACACAGCGTTTTCAATTTCCTTACAAAGATCTTCCACCCGTTTTACAGAAACATCCGTTCCTGCAACGATAAATTCTTCACCACCCCACCTAACAGTTATATAGCCATATTTACTTGCTATCATTTCAACTGTTTTGGCGACCGCTTTTAATACTTCATCACCATTTATATGGCCATAATTATCATTAAAGATTTTAAAATAATCAATATCAATTATAACAATCGTCAATGAAACTCCTTGCTTACAATGAAGATTAAAAAGGTTTTTAATATACTCTTGAAAACCATGACGATTCAAAACATTCGTCAATTCGTCATAATGAGCTTGTTTGGCTAATTGTTTATTTGCCAGTTGTAACTGTTCTGTCAGTAAAGTGTTATTCTCCAATTCGTGATCCCATTTCAACTTGGTAAAATATAAACTTACAAATACTCTGTAAACAATACGAGATAGGATAAACGAGACAAATAATATAAGAAAGAACAGATATAATACCTCATAAAAAACAGACTTGTAAGGGTAAATGACTGAAAGACCCATAAAGAAAAGAATAGTCGCGAATAAGCTTAGTGCAATCATCTGCCTTGCAGAAGTATAAAATAATGCAGCGCAAAGAAACAAACATATTGAAAACATCAATATATGCTTGTATTCTATCTGATCAATTAAAGCAATGCCTACTCCCCAAACAATTGAAATCGTCAAATAGAACATTACGATTCCTTCCCACTTTGCAATTTCCTGCTTAGTCCAATTTGATTCTTTTATTCGATTATGAACAATATAAAAATACGCAATATTAAATAAGCCAAATAATGAATACAGAATTAGATATGCAACAGAAGATGAAGGGTGGAAATCCATAAAAAATACAGCAGATGTATTAAAAAAGCCTACCCATAACATTACACCGATAAACACCTTAGATAACAAAAGAATTCGGGACATATTTTCTAGCAATCTCTCTTGTCTAAAATCGAAGCTCTTATCTAGGTGCCTGCCATCAAGCATATACAGTCACTCCCATCAAAAGTTCTCTAGCCTCTTCTAAAACCTTTCGCATATATCAATTTTCCCAAAGTATTTTCTATTCAAACTGAAACAATTAATATTAAATAAATCCAAGATATTACTTAAGAACCGAAAATGAATATCCTTTATTATCTATATTCATAGTTATATTAACCTAAAATCAATAAACAAATTCTGAACAAATGATCGGAATTTACACCAGGAAAATACAACTAAATATTTTTTTGATATATGAATCAATTTCATAATTCGATGTTTAACCTAAAAAAACGAACATAATACTTTTGACCGAACTTTGTTTACTCTATATCCTTTTGAATGTAATGATGGAGCGAAAGACGGCGACTCCTGCGGGAAAAGCAAGCCAATCAAGACCCCTCAGCTACTAAGTCGAAGCTAGCGTAGCGATGCAGACTTCAAGGAGGAGGCTTGATGCTTGCCCGCGGAAAGCGTCCGTCTGTAGCGGAAATGAAGAGCTTATCATTTATACAAATTAAACGTATAATGTTCGTATTTTTTATCTAGAAAAGAATTTATGAAATTGATTCATATGTATGATAAATATAAATTCAATTCATATATTCTTATATACAATAAAGAATCAATTGCAAAAAGAGACCCTAATTATAAATAATTAGGGCCACAATTAACATTAGCTTATTATTTCCTAGTCACCAATAGAAGTGAATTTTTTTTGCAAGATGTAATAAGATTCTTTTAATCGATAGGTCGACTTTGGTAAATTCCAGTTATCCCAGCTATATTGTTCAAATGTAGGGATGATCTTATTTTCTACTTTTGGGAATGAATCTAATAACTTTCCTTGCTTATTCACATAAGCAAGCCCTACTTGGATTCCATTTACTTTTTCACTTACCGAAAAGTTTTTGCCACTTATGTCCCCCATGGTTTCCTTAGTACTAGGATCTTTAAAGTTCATCAAAAGCCAAGGAATACGTAATTCAACAGTTTTTTCCTTTTCGTTAATATTGTAATCAACTAATGAGTTATAGTCTTTGCTAGCAGGATTTCCATTTCCCTCTTTTAATTTACCCGTTTCATAGTATGAAAAAGGAATGACCTTTTTTGTAGTGGGAATTGTGATACTCTGATTGAGTACATAACGAATAGGGGAAAATTGACCAGAATTTTCTTTTTTGTAATATTTAAAGTCACTTTCGTAACCTTGATAAAGAGCTGCAAATAAATCATATTGGCGGTCTACAAATACATGTGCGTTTGTTTTACTTTTAATTGGTACTATGAAGTCAAGTCCGTTTTTAGTATGAACCATTGGAAATTGCTTTATAGAAGTATTCCCTCTTCCTTGCAATGTATCTAGAAGTAATACAGGATACCCGTTTGTCAAGTCATTCATTTTTATCTTGTAATATAAATAACGTTCATCATGGTCCACCATTAAAGATTGTAATTCCCCGTTACCACCTTTATAGAGTTCCTTTGCGTCAGACCAATCATCATACTTTCCATCTACTTTAATTTTTAATCTATCAAAACTTAATAAACCAAATTGTTGCTCGTTAGTTTGAGCGTTTGACCAATACGGGCGACGATTTGGATTATCGTAATCCATCGTGTTCCAAGTTCTTTTAAACCATTCATCCTGCCATGTAAAAGCAAGCCCTCCTAGGAGTCCCTCATGTTCAATATCCTCGTACAAATGTACTAAGATGTTACCTTGTTCCTTCTCAGATAAATGACCTTGATTCCAACCATATAGATTCGTATGAGTCATTCCCCTTGAAGATGGAACACCAAATTCTGCTACTAAGATTGGGATATCATGTGCCTTGTGTAAGTCTTTTAAATAACCAGCATAGTTATTTTTCTTTCCTCTAAAATCAACTAAATCTTTATAATCATAGTTCATTGATTCCGGATAATAAGGATAAATATGATAACTAGCAAATTCCTTAGTCAATGCAAAAGGACCTTTTAAATGAATCACATTCGGATTAACAGAAACTGAATCTTCCTCTTCGCTTGGTTCAGTGGGATGTTTTAACAAGTCTGTTGTTACCCAGTTAGTGAAGCTTAGCGGACGTATCCAGTTATATTTTTCTAATTCATATGTTGCGGTATAGTCCATTTGTATAGCTAACCAATTTTCAAACGGGGATGCATTCTTTGACTCTACATATTTCCCCTTGTAGTCGTTCATTGTTTTATTCAACTTATTTGTCGATTGAACCATTTCTGGATCCCATTCAATACCTAATATCCACCCGATTACATATTTTGAAATATCGGCATTATATGCACCTGATGCGTGTCCTGCTTTTGGTAATATCAATGCATTCCCATGAATAATATCAATCGTTTTCTTTATTTCATTTTGAAAATTACTTGTTCCCTTTTTATCAAAGGCGTTTCCCTGACTGACAAGTCTTTCCTCATCAACCCATACTCCATGGAGGACATATATAGGCTTTTTATGACTTTCATTGTATTTTTTTAATGCATTATAAAATCCAGGTGGATGTATCGTATAAACACGAATCGTATTTGCTCCTAGTTTACCTATATCTTTAAACCACCGATAGTATT
>DATMJF010000420.1:0-3556 GCA_035554455.1 Rummeliibacillus sp. | reverse complement strand
TTGCCTGCTCATAAGAAAAGAACTCCCGGCAATCCGTGCCGTTACGGAGTTCTTTTTTGTGATTATTTACAAGTAAATATCACATAGGTTTGGCACCTAAGATAATATTATACAATGAATTTTGAAAAAGGCAAGTACTTTTTGAAAAAAAACAAATTAAGTGGGCATTTGTCTAAGTCTTGATGGAAAGAACGGAAAAATATTAAAAAGGAAAGATAATTGAATCAATTTCATAATTCAAAGATTTAATAAAATATTAGAACATTGTCTATGAAGCGGAGGATGGCGACTCCTGCGGGAAAGCGAGACAGGTGAGACCCCGCAGTGAAGCACGGTACGGGCTTCCGAGGAGGCTCAACGCCCGCCCGCGGAAAGCGCCATCTGGAGCGGCATACTAAGTAAATACTGGAAATGAAATATTATCCGAATTATTGAGTTGTTTTATTTAGAAAATATTCGTATTTTTCAACTAGAAAAGCATTTATGAAATTGACTCAAATATTTATTTTACTAACATTCAACTTAACTCAATTAATAGGAATGAGATTCTTGTAGTCTTATAAGATTGCTTCACAATAAGTTGCCACTAGCTAAACCTTCTTTCTTTATTTTTCCATATTAATAATCATTATATCAACAAATGGAAAAATATGATGCATTTTTCTGTGAATAAAGTAGAGGTGTCTGCCCCGACACTGAATGTATTATTTAAGTAGCATTTATAAACTATCATTTTTTCAAAGCAAAAAAGCCAGTTACCATACGAAATGATAACTGACTCGTTCAATAATACTTATTTATTTCTTTTCAACAGCATGTCCACCAAATTCGTTGCGAAGTGCTGCGACAACTTTTCCAGTAAACGTATCTTCTTCTAAAGAACGATAACGCATCATTAAAGCAAGTGTTGTAACAGGAACTGGCGCTTGTAATTCAAGAGCAGTTTCAACTGTCCATTTTCCTTCACCAGACGAATGCATAATGCCTCTAATTTCATCTAGTTTTGGATCTTTAGAAAATGCATTTTGTGTTAATTCCATTAACCAAGAACGAATAACAGAGCCGTGATTCCACATTTCTGCAACTCTTTCATAATCGTAATCATACGGGCTTTTTTCTAATACTTCAAAGCCTTCTGCAATAGCTTGCATCATACCATATTCAATGCCATTATGAATCATTTTCAAGAAATGGCCACTACCTGATTTCCCAGCATATAAATAACCTTTATCTACACAGATATCTTGTATAAATGGTTCAATCACTTTAAATGCTTGTTCTTCCCCACCAATCATCATACAAGCACCATTTAATGCACCTGATGTACCACCACTTGTACCGATATCCATGAAGAAAATTCCTTTTTGTTGCAAGTCTTCGGAAATTTGAATAGCTTCTTTATAATGTGAGTTACCGCCATCAATTAAGATATCATCTTCATCAAGCATTCCTTTTAACTGATCTACAGTTTTAATTGTAATTTCACCAGCAGGTACCATCATCCAAATAACACGTGGTTTAGGAAGTGCATTAACCATTTCTTGTAATGAAGAAAAAGTTTTACCACCTTCAACTGTGAATTTTTTTGAAGCTTCCGTATTCACATCAAAAGCAAATACTGTATGTTTATGTTCCATTAAATTTAAACCAAGGTTATACCCCATTTTTCCTAAACCAATTAAACCGATATTCATCTATAGCGCTCCTCTTTCGTTTTTATTCGATATTCATGATTTTATTATACTAAAAATTATTTCTATATTAAATATAAATTGAGAAAAAAATTTTCTTTTAACTAATTATGCTATACTACAGGTACTATTATTATTTGAAAGGAACTCGTTTATGACACAAAATACTATTAAGAAAATAAGTTCTCTTTATCCTCGTTTAAGCGAAAAGGAAAAGAAAATTGCGGACTATATTCAAGAAGATCCATCTCATATTATTAATAAAACCATTAACGAGGTTTCTGCTGATTTAAATATTGCGGATGCAACTGTTTTTCGTTTTTGTAAGCGCTTAGGTTTTAAAGGATATCAAGCAATGAAAATTGCATTAGCATCTGAAGTAATCACACCAATCCAGCAAATTCACGAAGAAATTTCAGAGAATGATGATGAAAAAACGATTTTCGAAAAAATATTCAAATCAAATATTCAGACGCTTGAAAATACAATGCATATTTTAGACGATGTATCCATTAAAAAAGCAGTAACGCTCATGAATCAAGCGAAGCATATTTATTTTTATGGTACTGGTGGCTCTGCTGTAATTGCGATGGATGCCTATCATAAATTCGTACGAACAGGTGTTAAATGCTTTGCTTTTGTCGATTCCCATTTTCAATTGATGTCCGCTTCACAATTGTCTACAGATGATTTAGCAGTTGTCATCTCGCATTCTGGACGTAATCGAGATACTCTTCAAATTTCAAAAACTGCGAAAGAAAATGGTGCTTCTATGATTGCCATAACGGGCTTCCCTAAATCACCAATTGGGCAATTAGCAGATGTTGCTCTTTATACAAGTTCTGAAGAAACAGAATATCGCTCTGAAGCTTTGTCTTCAAGAATTGGGCAACTAAGTATAATCGATGCACTATACGTCAATACAATGGTACAACATAAAGACGAAGCAAATCATGCACTTGAAAAAATGCGTCATGCCATTTCACAAACTCGAATATGAGAAAAAGGAGAAGACTTTGTGATTCATACAAAATCTTCTCCATCTCCATCTCTTCCAAAAAATCCTCTTTAACTATTAAACAAATGCGTTAAGTATTAATGCACACGCAAATGCCACGAATGAAAGAATTGTTTCTAAAGCTGTCCACGTTTTAAAAGTTTCTTTAATAGATAAACCTAAATATTCTTTTACCATCCAGAAACCAGCATCATTAACATGTGAGAACATTAAGGATCCAGCACCTGTTACGATTACGAGAAGTTCTAAGTTAACACCAGGCATGTTCGCAATTATTGGTGAAACAATTCCTGCAGCAGTTGTAAGTGCGACTGTTGCAGAACCTGTCGCAATACGAATCAACCCTGCAATTACGAATGCTAATACTAGTGGTGAAACAGAGAAGTTTTGTGCTAAGTGACCAATTGTGTCACCAACACCACTGTCAATAAGGATTTGTTTAAATCCACCACCAGCACCAATAATCAAAACGATCGAACCAACAGGCACTAAGCATTCTTCTGTAAATTTCTTAATTGCTTTTTTGTTTTGGCCAAGTCTGAAACCAAGGAAATAATAAGCCGAGAATACTGAAATAAGTAACGCAATTAACGGGCTTCCGATAAATGTAAATGCACCTTCAAGCGTTTTTCCAACATGCATATAAGGAGCCATTGTACCAAGAACCATTAAAAGAACAGGAAGTAAAATTGAGAAGAATGAAATAAATGTACTTGGCATTTGATTTTCTGCTTTATCTTCTACATGCACGAATTCAGGCTCATCCTCAGGTGTAACACGTTTGCTAATATATTTTGCAAAAAGTGGTCCACCAATAATACCGGCAGGAATTGCAATAATTAATGAA
>DATMJF010000419.1:0-8759 GCA_035554455.1 Rummeliibacillus sp. | reverse complement strand
TAAACAAATTCCCTTTAATCAAAATAAGTCGCTTTTCTCCCTTTGACATCCTTACACCCAAAAACATAAAAATACGAATTAATAGAACATATATATAAATATATATTCGTGTTTTTGAATGATTTAACCCAAAAATGGACTGTGAAATTAAAAATTATTCGTATTTTTAAAACTTTTCTATCGCAATTAAGTGAAAAATATGTCATTATATATATAGAAGTGGTACACTGATGATGAATAGAACAATTGAAAAGAGGGAACCCATTGAAAATTGCAATTTCATCAGATCATGGCGGTAACAACTTACGAAAAGAAATTATAGCTTTATTGGAAGAACTAGGTATTAGCTATGAAGACTTCGGTCCAAAATCATCTGATTCAGTAGATTACCCAGACTATGCACTACCAGTTGCAAATGGAGTTGCTAGTGGCGAATTTGACCGTGGTATATTAATTTGCGGTACAGGTATTGGTATGTCTATTACTGCAAACAAAGTAAAAGGTATCCGTTGTGCGTTAGTACATGATGTATTCAGTGCAAAAGCAACACGTTGTCACAATGACTCAAATGTGATAGCAATGGGGGAAAGAGTAATCGGTCCTGGATTAGCGCGTGAAATCGTTCAAACTTGGCTATCAACTGATTTTGAAGGTGGACGTCATGAACGTCGTATCAGCAAAATCACAGCTTTAGAAGAACAAGAATAATGATTAGATTCGAGGTCTTAAGAGATGAACTTAAAACAAATTGAAGAACAGCTACAAACGCTGCTATTAGAATTTGAACAACAAGTTACCTTTCGTAATGGCCAAATATTTGTCGTAGGTTGCTCAACTTCAGAAGTAAAAGGCGAAAAAATTGGCACAGCAGGCGGCTTAGAAATTGCAGAAGCATTGTATAAGCCTTTAAAAGCATTTGCTGATAAACATGAAATTTATTTAGCGTTTCAAGGTTGCGAACATTTAAATCGCGCCTTAACAATAGAAAGAGCTGTAGCTGAACAATATCGACTTGAACCTGTCTCAGTCGTTCCTGTTCGCACTGCTGGTGGCTCGATGTCTACTTTTGCGTTTAGTCAATTCGAAGACCCGGTAGTGGTTGAAGAAATTACAGCGCATGCAGGCATTGATATAGGTCAAACATTGATTGGTATGCATTTGAAGAAAGTGGCAGTTCCTGTCCGTACTTCAATCTCAAATATTGGAGATGCAGTCGTGACAGTTGCAAAAACTCGTCCTAAATTAATAGGCGGCGAGAGAGCTATATATAACAAAGAGTGAAAATAGGGGGAATAGGTGTAATGGAAAATCTTGCAGCACAAGAAAAGTCAATCATTGCGTCACAAGACAAAGCAGTATTTGAAGCAATGGAAAAAGAATTTGCTCGTCAACAATCAAATATTGAGTTAATCGCATCCGAAAATATCGTTTCTAAAGCGGTATTGGAAGCTCAAGGCTCTGTATTAACTAATAAATATGCTGAAGGCTATCCTGGCAAACGTTACTATGGTGGTTGCGAGCATGTAGACGTTGTGGAAAATATTGCACGTGATCGTCTTAAAGAAATCTTTGGTGCTGAATATGCAAACGTACAACCACACTCTGGTGCACAAGCAAATATGGCTGTGTACTTCACAATTTTAGAACCAGGCGATACCGTTTTAGGTATGAACCTATCTCATGGTGGCCACTTAACACATGGTAGCCCAGTAAACTTCTCTGGTGTTCAATATAACTTTGTGGAATATGGTGTAACAGAAGATACCAACGTAATCGATTACGAAGATGTTCGCCAAAAAGCAATTGATCACAAACCAAAACTAATCGTTGCTGGTGCATCTGCTTATCCTCGTGAAATTGATTTTGCTAAATTCCGCGAAATCGCTGATGAAGTAGGCGCTTATTTCATGGTGGATATGGCACATATTGCTGGTCTTGTAGCTGCAGGTGAACATCCAAATCCTGTACCATATGCAGACTTTGTGACATCAACTACTCACAAAACATTACGTGGTCCACGTGGTGGTCTTATTCTTTGCAAAGAAGAATGGGGTAAGAAAATTGACAAATCCATCTTCCCTGGTATTCAAGGTGGTCCATTAATGCATGTAATCGCAGGTAAAGCTGTTGCGTTTGGTGAAGCACAACAACCTGAATTCAAAGAATACATCGGGCAAGTTGTAAAAAATGCAAAAGTTTTCGGCGAAGCGTTACAAGCTGAAGGGATTAAACTTGTATCAGGCGGTACAGATAACCACTTATTACTATTAGATGTACGTTCTCTAGGTCTAACTGGTAAAGTTGCAGAAAAATTATTAGATGATGTGAATATTACAGCAAATAAAAACACAATTCCGTTTGATCCAGAAAGTCCATTTGTTACATCAGGTGTTCGTGTAGGTACACCAGCCGTTACTTCTCGTGGCTTTAAAGAAGAAGACATGAAAGAAGTTGCTTCAATTATTTCTTCTGTATTGAAAAATCCAGAAGACGAAGCAGTAAAGCAAGATGCGATTAAACGAGTGAAAGCTTTAACAGATAATCACCCAATCTATTCGAAATAATCACGAATGACTAGTTGCCTTTGCATTATTGCAAAGGTAGCTTTTTTTGTAATATATTAGTTTAAAATAATCTCACGCAATATCAAATTAAACCAAAACATTAAAATAGATATTACAGAATATATCGGATTAGTAGATTTTAAAGATGCGGGATCATCATTAATCATCGAAAGTTATACGAATTTTAAATGATGAAATCAATTTTTATGTGAGGCAAAGTAGCCATTTTAAGATTCCTTTCTGTTGGTTATTAGTTAGCGCCTTAACCTTATCAGAAATGGATTCTTTTTTTATTGTTTTATTTAAGTTGTAAGCTTATTGAAAGTGCATATATAAGGTAGAATCCTCTCGACTCCTGCGGAAAAACGAGCCAATCGAGACCCCGGACTGAGCGAAGCGAGGGAGGAGGCTCGATGGTTCGTCCGCGGAAAGCGAGAGGATTCTACCGGATTTCAAGAAAAAAATTGATAGTAGGGGGCTTTCACTAAATTTATGCAAAGTAAAGGACGTTCAAAGCTGACAATATTAGCTTTAAATGTATTTATGAATAAATCTATGAATAATCTAGGGTAAAGTTTGGTATAGAGAAATTTACTTCTCTTAGGATTAACTGACTGAACTTTTGCAGAGAGTTTAATACATAAAAGCTCGATCAATCATATAGATAACCTGAAAATTTAGCCATTTACCAATGGGGTAAGCAAACAAATTATGAAGCGAATTAAGGTAATTTAAAAAAAGCAAAGTCAAATTACATAAGTCTGTTTTTTTTCTGTTATAATAAGCAAGATAATATTAAATAGGGAGAGATCACCTTGGGTAAAGTATACGTATTCGACCATCCATTAATTCAACACAAACTAACATATATTCGTGATAAAAACACTGGTACAAAAGAATTTCGTGAACTAGTAGACGAAGTAGCAACACTTATGGCTTTTGAAATCACTCGTGATTTACCAATTGAAGAAATCGAAATTGAAACACCTGTTACAAAAACAAAAACGAAAGTATTAAGTGGTAAGAAGATTGCAATTGTGCCAATTCTTCGTGCTGGTTTAGGTATGGTAGATGGAGTATTAAAATTAATCCCAGCTGCAAAAGTAGCACATATCGGCTTATACCGTGATCCAGAAACATTAAAACCAGTAGAATATTACGCAAAATTCCCAGCAGATTTAGAAGAACGTGACTTTATCATTGTTGACCCAATGCTAGCTACTGGTGGTTCAGCTATTGAAGCTATAAATTCACTGAAAAAACGCGGTGCGAAAAATATTAAATTCATGTGCTTAATTGCTGCTCCAGAAGGTGTAGAAGCCATTCAACAACAACATCCTGATATCGATATTTACATTGCATCTTTAGACGAAAAACTAAATGATCACGGTTATATTGTCCCAGGTCTTGGCGATGCTGGTGACCGTTTATTCGGTACAAAATAATACAATCTTAGGTGGTGCATAGAAATTGTCTAAAAAGTGGAAAGTAATGACGGTTTTCGGAACTCGACCTGAAGCTATTAAAATGGCTCCGCTTGTATTAGAACTTAAAAAGCATCCAGACGAAATTGAAGCAATAGTTACAGTAACAGCACAACATCGACAAATGTTAGACCAAGTGCTCGAAACATTTCAAATCACACCTGATTTTGATTTGAACATTATGAAGAATCGTCAAACACTAATCGATGTTACTACAAGAGGACTTGAAGGTTTAGATGCTGTCATAAAAGAAGCAAAACCTGATATTGTTCTTGTTCATGGTGATACGACGACCACATTTGTTGCAAGCTTAGCTGCATTTTACAACCAAATTGCCATCGGACATGTAGAAGCTGGGTTACGAACTGGTAATAAGTATTCACCTTATCCAGAAGAAATGAACCGTCAGCTTACAGGTATTATGGCAGACATTCATTTTGCACCTACAGAGCAAGCCAAACAAAATCTGCTTCATGAAAATAAGGCGGAGAAAAATATTGTCGTCACTGGTAACACCGCGATTGATGCATTACAAACAACTGTTAGTGATTATTATGAACATCCGGTTTTAAAACAAATCGGTCAAGATCGAATGATTTTACTAACAGCGCATCGTCGTGAAAACTTAGGCGAACCAATGCGCCATATGTTCAAAGCGATTAAACGTTTATTAGCAGAATTCGACGATATCCAAGTTGTCTATCCAGTACATTTGAATCCAGTTGTACGTGAAATTGCAGGGGGAATTCTTGGAGACGAACCAAAAGTACATTTAATCGAGCCACTTGAAGTATTTGACTTTCATAATTTCGCTTCAAGATCCTATATGATTCTGACAGATTCAGGTGGTGTACAAGAAGAAGCACCTTCACTTGGGAAACCTGTACTTGTCTTACGAGAAACGACAGAAAGACCAGAAGGCATCGATGCTGGTACATTAAAATTAGCAGGTACGAATGAGGACACGATTTATAAACTTGCTAAAGAATTACTAGTAGATGAACAGGCTTACGAAAAAATGGCACATGCCTCCAATCCGTATGGAGATGGACATGCTTCTGAAAGAATCGTAGAATCTTTACTTGCATTTCTACCAACAATATAAAATTAAAAAACTACTTTACAAATTCTATTAAGAGAAAATGTAGAGTAGTTTTTTTTATGAATTTTAAGCAAAAATGTGTCAATTGCGAAATTTCTGTTCAAAATTTGTCTACAATTTGACAAAATAGTACCACTTGTGAACTTTTTCACTCTAAGCAATTGACATGAAATATTCACTATTGTATGCTTACAAAGGGTAAGAATGATAAGGGTTTCATGGCTCAAAATCATAATGGAAACTCTCTAGATACCAAGTTTCTACTAATTTTGCAGTGAATATTATTTCATGTGAAATTTTATCAGTTTTTGTACGTCTATTTGATGTCCATATGAGGCGGTGGTTTATCATTAAAGCTTATCTCTCACCATTTGGATCCGATTCAACTCAAATGTGAGTTTAAACGGCTTCCACCCCGCGTGTAGTGTTATACTACTTATCCGATATCCATTCGGTGGTCAGCTATTACTTCCATCATTGGAAAATAAGATTCAGGAGATTAAAGACCAATGCTAGAATTGCATCAGATTTTTGCTAAGCAGAAGAAAGTTTTATTTTTTTTGCTCGCATTTTTTGTGTTAGGCTGGGGATTTACATCATTTAAAACTGTATTTGCTGGTCTCGCAGTAGGTATGCTTTTTGGTCATTATAACTTTTGGATTCTCGTCCGAAGATTGGAACGTTTTGATCAAGCATTAAGTGAAGGGAAAAAAGCACCGTCTATGGGAACGGGCTTTCGCTTTGCATCCGGTATTGCTGCTGTAGCAGTAGCAATTACTTGGCCAAAGTATTTTCACTTAGTGAGTGTGGTCATTGGGCTAATGATTCCGTACGTTCTGCTTTTAGTAGACAGGATTGTATTTCATGTAAAAACCAATAAGCACATTTGAAAGTGAGGTGAATGCACAGTGCAACATGAAAATCCGCATTTTGAGTTTTTGGGCTTAGGATTTAACCCGGCAACTATTCTAGTATTGCTGGTTACAGCTGTTATTGTTTTCTTAATTGCTTTCATTTCAACTAGAAATATGAAGTTAAAACCAACAGGTATGCAAAACTTTATGGAGTGGGTTATGGACTTCGTAAAGGGAATCATCGGGAACAATATGGATTGGAAAACAGGTGGTAAATTCCATGTACTTGGAATTACACTCATCATGTTCATCTTCGTTGCGAACATGCTTGGTCTTCCGTTATCTGTTGTAGTGGATGGAAAATTATGGTGGAAATCACCAACAGCGGATCCTACTATTACAATGACTCTTGCCGTTATGATTTTAGTATTAACTAACTATTACGGTGTAAAACAACGTGGTTTCAAAAAATATATTGGTGGATTTGGACAACCAATGGCGTTTTTATTCCCAATTAAAATCATCGAAGAGTTTGCAAATACATTAACTTTAGGTCTACGACTATATGGTAATATTTTTGCAGGTGAAATTCTTTTAGGTTTACTTGCAGGTTTAGGTACTAAATGGGCTGGATTGGGATTCATAGCAGCATTTATTCCAGCATTGTTATGGCAAGGATTCTCAATCTTTGTTGGGTCAATCCAATCATTTATTTTCGTTATGTTAACAATGGTTTACATGTCTCACAAAGTGAGCGATGACCATTAAGTATAAATTTGTCTAGTATATTATGCCAGACAACTGACAACCAAACAAAATTACAATTTCTAAGGAGGAAAATTTCAAATGGGTTTAATAGCAGCAGCAATCGCAGTTGGTTTAGGTGCACTGGGTGCAGGTATTGGTAACGGTCTTATCGTAGGTCGTACTGTAGAAGGGATCGCGCGTCAACCAGAATTAAAAGGTCTTTTACAAACAACTATGTTCGTAGGGGTAGCGTTAGTCGAAGCCCTTCCAATCATCGCAGTAGTTATTGCGTTCATCGTAATGAACAAATAATCGTCTTAATTGTTTTATGAAAATGGCGAAGAAAATTTCATCTAAGGAATCCTTCGCCATTCCTTTATGCCTTTAAAATTTAGGGGCAAAATTCCTTTAGAATTTATATCTTACTAAGATTCCAATCATAAATGATTTGAACTCTAAGCTCTTGAAGGGAGTGAAACAATCGTGTTTTTAGACTATCTATCACTAGGTGAAGCAGCTCACGCTGGAGTAAACTGGGGAGATATCCTTGTTACTTTAATAGTTTTCATCGTCCTAATGGTTCTTTTGAAAAAGTTCGCATGGGGTCCTTTGATGGGAATTATGCAACAACGTGAAGAACAAGTTGCTAGTGACTTAGACGCAGCTGAACAAAGCCGTCAAGAAACTAAACAATTATTAGAAGAACAACGTAGCCTTCTTAAAGAAGCTCGTGTTGAAGCGCAAGCGATTGTTGAAAACGCTAAGAAACAAGCTGATCTTCAAAAAGAAGAGATTGTTTCAGCAGCTCGTAACGAAGCTGTACGTTTACAAGAATCTGCTAAACGTGATATCGAGACAGAAAAAGAAAAAGCAATTGCCGCTGTTCGCGAAGAAGTGGTTTCACTATCTGTCCTTGCAGCTTCTAAAGTGCTTAACAAAGAAGTCTCAGAAGAAGATAATCGTACTTTAATTGAAGAAACGATTGCGAAGGCAGGGGAAACTCGATGAGTCAATCGACTGCAGCGAATCGCTATGCTAAGGCATTGTTTCAATTAGCACAAGAACATAATCTTCTAAAAGAAGTAACAGAAGATTTACGTGAAGTAAAAATCGCTTTTGAAGAAAACAGTGAATTATTCCAATTACTTGATTCTCCAAAAATCGAAACTGACAAAAAGAAAGAAATGCTTTCTGAGTTATTTGCTTCTGTACAACCAATCATCGTGAACGCTTTAAAACTTTTAGTTGATAAAAAACGTATTCACGAAGTGGTAAGTGTAATTGATGCGTTCGTAGCTCAAGCTAACGATGCTCAAGGTGTTGCAGATGCAGTTGTTTTCTCAACTCGTACACTTGCTGAAGAAGAAAAACAACGCATTTCTACTGCATTTGCTCAAAAAGTAGGAAAAAATGCGCTTCATATTACAAACGAAATCGATGCATCACTACTTGGTGGTATTCGAGTTCAAATCGGAAACCAAATTTACGATAACTCTGTCGCAACAAAACTTGCTGACTTAAAACGTGAATTAATCGGTTAATCCAATAATCAATTGAGAGGTGACAAACGTGGGCATCAAAGCTGAAGAAATCAGTGGACTTATTAAAAAACAGATGGAAAATTACCAATCTGAAATGCAAGTTAGCGAAGTTGGTACAATCATCACTGTTGGTGACGGTATCGCTCGTGCTCACGGCCTGAACAACGTCATGGCTGGAGAATTATTAGAATTCTCTACTGGTGTTCTTGGTATGGCTCAAAACCTAGAAGAAAATAACGTCGGTATCGTTATCCTAGGCCCAGCTAAAGGCATCAAAGAAGGCGATGAAGTTCGTCGTACAGGTCGTATTATGGAAGTACCAGTTGGTGAAGAACTAATTGGTCGTGTTGTAAACCCACTAGGTTTACCTGTTGATGGACTAGGTCCAATCAATACTACTAAAACTCGTCCTATCGAAAGTCCTGCTTTCGGTGTAATGGCTCGTAAATCAGTTGACGAACCACTAC
>DATMJF010000418.1:0-2157 GCA_035554455.1 Rummeliibacillus sp. | reverse complement strand
GCTTTCCACGGGCTTGGCTTCAATCTCCTCGGGCCAACACGATGTTGGTCACGAAGCCGTTGCCACAGGACGTGGCGTTCTTAGGCTTTGTTCCTTAAAATCGTTCCTGCGGGGCTTTCAGCTCAAGCTTTTCCCGTAGGAGTCGCCGTCTTCCGCTTCACAATAATCAAAATTTGATATCATTAAATGTTTGTATATTTTAGATGAATTTTGCATTATGAAAATAATTTAATTATATAAGTTTTTAATTTTTAACCAACTATTCATTCAAAGTATTACTATACTTATCCTTAAAATATTATCTTTTCTATTTGATAAAACAGACGCTGTAAGAAACAACAGCGCCCATAGTTTTATGCCTTATTAGATTTTATATCAACAATTATTTTCCCAACAGCCGTTTTTAAACGTACTTTTGGTAAGCCATTTCCATATATATAGTTTCGTCTTGATTGACCGAATACTTCAATTTTCCCCAAATCAGAATCAGCCTGTAAATGACCATTTGTCATAACTCGATCTGTTAACAGTTGAATACGCCCCATAGCTGTTTCAAGATGAATAGTATCTTCGATTGTCGGTACATACATTTCAATGCGTCCGTTAGCCGTTTTGGCATCCACGTCACCGTGTAATGAATCCAGTTCAATGCGTCCATTGTCTGTACGTAATTTTGAAAATACTGCTCGCGAGTTTGTCATTTCAATACGACCATTATCGGTCTCGGAATAGAATTTTGTGAATTGACATTGTTCAATCAAGATATCTCCATTATCCGTTTTGGCATTCGCTTCGTTTGCCAAAACTTTTTCGAATTCGATACGTCCATTATCTGTTTCTACTGTAACGACCTTCGATTGTTGGTTACTTAGTTTAATATAACCATTATCATTATCAATAGAAATCTGGTCATATATCCGTTCAGGTACCTGTACTGTAACCGTAGCATTTCCGCTTAATTGCAATCCTACTCGGAAAAATAGAAACTTACGGTAGCTCTCTTCTCTATCAATGGTAATATGCAATGTTCCATTAACATTTTTCGTTTGAACTTTAGTCTTACTATCCTGATCTTTTATATTTGAATACACATTATGGTCTGGTGAAGGTTTAACAATCACATTAACATCCTTTACTTTAATATGTACTTGTTGAAATTGTTCCTCAGCTAGTGGCTCTATTTGGTTATTCGTGACAAATTCATCTTCCGTATAAGCTTTTAATAATTCCACAGCTATTTCTTCTGCAGCACCTAGTGATGCAATGATTTCTTCGTCACGTTTACCTTCTTTTCTGCCATTTTCAAAATAATCTTTAAAATCCCTTAAAATATCTCGTCTTTCTGTATGATTCAGTTTCTGTAAAGCTACCTCAAGCTCGATTAAATATTGTTGTTCTGACATAAATTATCCCTCTTCTCTTTTCTTTTAAACTAAATAGATAATTGATAGTTTCCCAGCATATACTGCTTTGGAAAGAGACAATCACAAAGATTGTTAAACATAATTCTCAATTCGACGTATAAACATGCCACCATTATAGTTACTCTTTCTGAATATGATTCAAAGGAGAACGCCATGAAAATTTCAGTAAATTATTCTGGAGACTACTCAAAAATTCTAACCTCACAGTTGAAACAAAAAATTCAGACTATTCACTATGGAATCCATACAAAGACAGCTGTTGGAGCTGATTATTTAGGCTGGGTTGATTGGCCGAGCTCTCTACGCCAAGATTGGTTAAAGGAATTACACGATACTGCTAAGGATATTCGAGAAAAATCAAATGTTTTAGTCGTTATAGGAATAGGCGGGTCCTATTTAGGAACAAAAGCATTTCTAGAGGCATTATCAAAAAATTTCCAACCTTTTAATAAGTTAGAGGTGATTTTTGCTGGTCATCTAGTAAGTGGAACTTATTTAAAACAATTGATGCAATATTTGGACAGTAAAGAAGTCACCATCAATGTTATTTCTAAATCCGGTACTACAACAGAACCTGCTATTGCCTCACGCTTCTTAATACAGTATATGGAAAATCGTTATCGAGAACAAGCTTCATCTAGAATTATTGTCACAACGGATGAAAACAAAGGGGCGTTACGCACTTTAGCAATCGAAAATGGATATAAACGATTGATTGTTCCTAACGATATTG
>DATMJF010000417.1:0-4944 GCA_035554455.1 Rummeliibacillus sp. | reverse complement strand
TGATTACTCGTACAAAACAAAAATACAATGTCTCAATAGCGGAAATTGATCATCAAGATGTTTGGCAAAGAACACTTCTAGCACTTGTAACGGTTGCATCAACGCAACAAGCAGCTGAAAAAGAGCTAGGACGTGCCATTGCATTTCTAGAATCTAACCCTGAATGGCAATGTCTCAACATACAACGAGAGTTTTTATAGAAATTGAGGTGAAACGATTATGTCAATGCGCTCAAACCGTGTTGCAGAACAAATGAAAAAAGAACTTGCAGATATTATTAGTCGTAAGTTAAAAGATCCAAGAGTTGGATTTGTTACTGTAACAGATGTAGATGTAACAGGTGACCTACAACAAGCAACTGTATATATTACTTGCTTAGGTTCAGAAAATGAACGTCAAGATACGATGAAAGGTCTAGAAAAAGCAAAAGGCTTTATTCGATCTGAGATTAGTCAACGTATTCGTTTACGAATTACACCCGAAATTTCATTTGAGTTTGACTCATCTGTTGAGTACGGTAATCGAATTGATACATTGTTACGTCAACTTCACGATTCGCAAGAATAATCGAAAAAAGCCTGCAGATCAATTATTTGCAGGCTTTTTCTGTTAATAAAAAAAGCGGAACACGCCCGAATTAGGGAAGATAGCCTGAGTTTGCTACTTCGTGTTGCGACGACTATCTGATACCATCCTGTGGTCCTTCGATAGGTAAATATTTTTAACCTGAAAAGTAGCACTATTTGCCTCTAGAGGGACTGGAGTGTGTAGCAGAACAAAATTTTAAAGTAAAGGAGTGAACATGCATGCAGCATGGCATTCTCCCATTATGGAAAGAAAGAGGCATGACCTCTCATGATTGTGTATTTAAAATCCGTAAAATCCTACATACAAAAAAGGTAGGACATACAGGGACGTTAGACCCCGGGGTTGAAGGTGTACTACCAATTTGTATTGGCAATGCAACAAGACTTGCTGAATATTTAACAGATTCTGGGAAAGTATATGAAGCAATCATAGAAATTGGGACAACCACCACAACAGAAGATGCTGAAGGAGAAGTTGTAGAAGAAGATACAACAGAAAAACAGATTACTCGCACGCAAGTTTTAGAAGCTTTAAAATCATTAACAGGTGTTATATCTCAAACACCACCAATGTTTTCAGCTGTCAAGGTAAATGGTCGTAAATTATATGAATATGCTAGACGTGGTGAAGTTGTTGAACGCCCTACTCGTCAAATAACAATTTATGCACTGGATTTACTTGATGATTGTGAAATATATGAAGGAAAGAGCATTACTTTCCCAGTTCGTATTGCCTGTAGCAAAGGGACTTACATTCGTACATTAGCTGTTCAAATTGGTGAGGAACTTGGTTATCCTGCTCATATGGCATCCTTAGTTCGTACAAAATCAGGAACGTTTACAAAAGATGATTGCGTAACATTAGAGCAATTACAAGAAAAAGTAGACAATGAACAACTAAGAGATTGCATTAAACCGTTAGAATATGCATTGACGGATTTTCCACATATTGAAATTACACCAGATATTCTTAAGAAAATAATTAATGGCCAAGTTTTACCAATGCATCCTTCTCTTGACGAACATGATAAAATAGTTTATATGGAAAATAGCAAAGCGGTTGCTGTCTATGTAAAGCATCCGGAGAAAAAGGGACTTATGAAACCAGAAAAAATGTTCCCGAAAGTTGATTAGGAGGCAGTCGTATGAAAGTCATTCAACTGATGTACCCTCATCAAATTAGTTCAAAGGAAATTGAGGGACCATATTCTTTAGCAGTTGGATTTTTCGATGGGGTACACCTTGGACATCAAGCTGTAATAGAAGAAGCAAAAACAAATGCAAAAAATAAAAATTTAAAATTAGCGGTAATGACATTTGACCCGCATCCATCTATTGTTTTAGGACAACGTAAAGAACAAGTATTTTACATTACGCCTCTAAAACAAAAATTGGAAATTTTAGAAGAGCTACAAGTAGATACAGTATTTGTCGTTCGATTTACATCAGATTTTGCTAAATTAAGTCCACAACAATTTGTAGATGTATTTATCCGTAATTTAAATATAAAACATGTAACAGCAGGATTCGACTTCACATTTGGTGCGATGGGACGTGGTGCGATGAAGGATTTAGAAGAAATGAGTAATGGAGATTATGAAGTTTCAGTAGTTGAAAAGCAACAGCAAGCATCAGATAAAATTAGCTCAACTAATATTCGCAAAGCGTTAAAAGAAGGAGATATGGAGCAGGTTCGTCTCCTTCTAGGTCGTCCTTTTCAAATCCCAGGAATTGTTGTTCATGGGGACAAGCGCGGAAGACAAATTGGTTTTCCTACAGCCAATGTTCAAGAAGCGGAAGGATCTTTTATCCCAGCCCTAGGTGTTTATGCAGTTCGCTTACTTGTTCAAAATGAATGGCATGATGGTGTATGTAATGTAGGATATAAACCTACTTTCAAAAATCCTGATGAAAAGAATTTAACAATTGAAGTATATATTAATAATTTTGACAAAAATATATACGGAGAAGAAGTAAAAGTGGATTGGTATAAATATCTTCGCGGTGAACAAAAATTTGATGGAATCGAGTCTTTAAAAGCTCAAATTGAATTAGATAAACAATATGCAATGGAATACTTAAGTCACTGCTAGTTTAATTAATTATAGTTGCATGAGGGAAATCTTTGTGTTAATATTTCTAAAGTGACTTGCTTACAGCTGTCACTAAACCATTACTTGGCACATCGAATCACCAACGAGTAGCTCAGTAATCGGGGATATTTCAATTTAGGAGGTGAATTGGATGGCACTAACACAAGAACGTAAAAACGAAATCATTGCTGAATACCGTACTCATGAAAGTGATACTGGTTCACCAGAAGTTCAAATCGCTGTCCTTACGGAAGAGATTAACAACTTAAACGAACATTTACGTGTTCACAAAAAAGACCACCACTCTCGTCGCGGTTTATTCAAAATGGTCGGACGTCGTCGTAACTTATTAAAATACTTACGTGAAAATGACGTACCACGCTACCGTGAAATCATTACTAAACTCGGCTTACGTCGATAAAATGCAATTTTGTGAAAGCGGGCTTGTCCCGCTTTTTCTTTATGCTTCAATAAATATAACCTCCTATTTAATAATTGAAACTGAAGTTTAGAGAAATGTTTCGCAAAGCATTATTTTTTTTGATAAACTACAAGTAACTACATAACATAAACATATATGTGATTAGGTTTTCTTTTTAAGAGAGGAGTTCAATACATGAACGAGAAAAAGGTTTTTACCTATGAATGGGCAGGACGACCTTTGCAAATTGAAGTTGGTCAGCTCGCAAAACAAGCTAATGGGGCCGTTATGGTACGTTATGGAGAAACAGCTGTATTATGTAACGCAACAATGTCCAAACATCCTAAACAAGCGGATTTCTTCCCATTAACAGTAAATTACGAAGAAAAATTATACGCTGCTGGTAAAATTCCAGGTGGTTTTATTAAACGTGAAGGACGCCCATCTGAAAAAGCGGTTCTTACATCACGCTTAATCGACCGTCCAATTCGACCTCTTTTCCCAGATGGCTTCCGTAACGAAGTACAAGTTATTTCAATGGTCATGTCAGCAGATCAAGATTGCAGTACAGAAATGGCAGCAATGCTTGGTTCATCATTAGCACTTATGGTGTCTGATATTCCATTTGATGGCCCAATCGCCGGCGTTCAAGTTGGTATGATAGGCGATGAATTCATCGTTAACCCAACAGTTGAACAATGGAAAGATTCTATCATCAACTTAGCAGTTGCCGGTACAAAAGATGCAATTAACATGGTTGAAGCAGGTGCTCTAGAAGTACCAGAAGAAACTATGCTTGAAGCAATCATGTTCGGTCATGATGAAATTAAAAAATTAATTGCGTTCCAAGAAGAAGTAACTGCTCAAGCTGGTAAAGAAAAAATTGAAGTTGTTCTTCATGAATTAGATGCAGAGCTAACTGAAGCAATCACTTCTGAATACGAAGAAAAGATGAATGCAGCAATCCAAACTCATGAAAAGCATGCTCGTGATGAAGCAATTGAAGCTGTAAAAGCAGAAGTTTTAGCAAAATACGAAGAGCAAGAAGTAGATGAAGAAACTTTAAAACAAGTAAAGCAAATTTTAGATAAAATGGTTAAAGAAGAAGTTCGTCGTTTAATCACTGAAGAAAAAATCCGCCCTGATGGCCGTAAATTGGATGAAATCCGTCCATTATCTTCAGAAGTCGGTTTACTACCACGTACACATGGTTCTGGCTTATTCACACGTGGACAAACTCAAGCATTGTCTATTTGTACTTTAGGTGCATTAAGTGATGTTCAAATTATCGATGGTCTTGGAGTTGAAGAATCTAAACGCTTCATGCACCATTACAATTTCCCACAATTCTCTGTTGGTGAAACTGGTCCAATGCGTGGCCCTGGTCGTCGTGAAATTGGTCACGGTGCTCTAGGTGAACGTGCATTATCAGCAGTCATTCCTGATGAAAAAGACTTCCCATACACTATTCGTTGTGTATCAGAAGTATTAGAATCAAATGGTTCAACTTCACAAGCTAGTATTTGCGGATCATGCCTAGCACTTATGGATGCAGGTGTGCCAATTAAAGCACCAGTTGCAGGAATTGCAATGGGGCTTGTTAAAAAAGGTGATTATTACTCAATCTTAACAGATATTCAAGGTATGGAAGATCACCTTGGTGATATGGATTTTAAAGTTGCTGGTACAGCTAAAGGTGTTACTGCACTTCAAATGGATATTAAAATTGATGGACTTTCTCGTGAAATCCTTCACGAAGCTTTAGTTCAAGCAAAACTCGGTCGTATGATTATTCTTGACTCTATGCTTGCTACTCTTGCTGGACCAAACGAACATTTATCAA
>DATMJF010000416.1:0-4534 GCA_035554455.1 Rummeliibacillus sp. | reverse complement strand
AATCCAAAATCATATAGATTAGGTATTGTAACAGGTAATTTTCCATTTGGTTGGATTTCCCCTGTTAATGCTTTAGCTAGTGCTCGAGTTGAGATATCACGATTCCCATATGTTAGGACATTGGCATCTATCTCTGGAAATGCCATGATATCATAAGGGTTTCTCATAGATGCTACAACGACAGGTTTTCCAGTTTGTTTCAAAGCTTTTACGAATGATTGTTGCGCACTGTTCGTATTGGCATTATAGGCCGTCACAATAATCACATCCACATTTTGAGCTTTTGTGACCGCTGTTTGAATTTGATCGGTCGAAGGGGATGCGTTGGTACTCGAATTGATTGCATCTATCCCTTTTTCTAAAAGAAGTATAGCCAACTTTTCTGAATTAGCTACTGTTGGCCCAGTTACTAATACTTTTTTTCCCTTTTGTAGTGGCAATACATGATTATTATTTTTAATTAATGTAATGCTATTTTCAGTCAATTTATCTGCGATTTTTAAATTTTCAAATAGTCCAATGTTGTGAATTGCTTCTTTTTTAACGAACGGTTGTTGAATGATTCCACGTTTATATTTGGCTGATAATATTCTTGTAACGGATTGATCTAAACGTTTTTTGCTAATTTCTTTCGATTTTACTGCTTTTAGCATGGCATTATATGCGACTTCTACATCTGGAGGATTAAGTAAAATATCTGCTCCCGCTTGAAATGCTGCTACAGGTACTTGATCTATTGGTAAAACATTTGCTCCTGACATATCTAAACTGTCAGTGATAATCAACCCATCATATCCAAGTTGTTTACGAAGAACCCCTGTCATAATTGGCTTTGATAAAGTAGCAGGAAGTCCTGAATTATCAAGTGCTGGAACAACAATGTGTGCAGTCATGATTGCATCAATCCCATTTTGAACGGCTTTTTTGAATGGTTTCAAATCAACTTTATTCAATGTGTGCAGGTCATGGTTCACAATCGGTAATCCATAATGAGAATCGACATTCGTATCTCCATGACCAGGAAAATGCTTTCCTGTCGCTATAACATTTTGACTTTGAAGACCCTCTACTTGTCCGATTCCTAGTGAAGCAACTAGATCAGGATTTGCCGAATAGGATCTCACACCGATTACTGGATTTTCTGGATTCACATTGACATCTAAATCTGGAGCAAAGTCCATATTAATACCTAAACTTTTTAATTCTAAACCCATTATTTCAGCGGATTTTTTTGCAAATTCCTCTGACCGTGTTGCTCCAAGTGCCATATTTCCTGGGAAAACTGTAGCAGGTTCTGTAATACGTGCAACAACTCCCCCCTCTTGATCAGTTGAGATGAATAAAGGAATTTTGTTTTTTTGTTTTAAGGCAATTTCCTGTAATCCATTTGACAACGATTGAACTTGACTCAGATCTACAGGTGTTCCAATGTTTTGAGACCAATTGAAGTAGATAACGCCTCCAATATGATATTTCTCAATGATTTCCTTAAAGTTTGCCCCACCACGTTTTTTCTCAATATTCGTTGCAGTATAATCTGGATCAATTGGTGTTTTTCCATAAGCATGTACGATAAATAGTTGGCCTACTTTTTCTTCGACTGTCATGTGCTTTACTTTCTCTTTAACCCACTTTTTTGCCATCTTTTCCTCATTCCCATTTGTTTTATCCTTCGCTTGAGACATCGGAACAATTGAAAATGTAAAAAGAAGTACGAAGGTCAATAAAAAAACAATGACTCTTTTCCCCATCTAATCTACCCCTTTGCTCCATATTTATAGTGCTTTTAATTTCAAGTTTAACACTTCATCTAAATTGGTCTATACAACTTTGTATCCTTTTATCAGAAAATTTATAATATTTCAATTTTTATTGTATGAAATTTTTCATAAATAATGGAAAAACGACTAGTGATAGTGGCTTAGTTAGCCTTATTCATGGATTAGCGGATGGGTTAAATCATGATTTTGTTGTGTCGATTCTATTTTCAGAATATTATTTATTTTTAATTGATGTTGTAACAACATTAGTGTATGATACATAGTATAAATGTATACTGTATGACATATAGTAAATAAAAAGGAGGTGGGTGTGGTGTATGAGTACTTTATTGAATTCATTAACGACAGAGCTTAGGAGAGGGACATTGACTTTAGCTGTCTTAAGTCAATTACAAACTCCCCAATATGGATATTCACTTGTTCAGTTATTGGAAGAATCAGGTATTTCAATTGATCAAAGTACATTATATCCTTTGCTTCGCCGATTAGAAAAACAGGAATTAGTATCGAGTAGTTGGGATACTGCTGAGAGTAGACCTCGTAAGTATTATATTTTAAGTGAATATGGATTAGATATTTTCTTACAGTTAAAAAAGGAATGGATTAAAAATTCGAAAGTTCTCTACGGATTATTAGAAGAGGAGGAAGATAAATGAATCTGATTGAGATTTATATACAAGAAGTTACTCGGAGGCTGCCTGAAAAAAATCGTGAGGATATTGCACTTGAGTTACGGTCAACCATAGAGGATACGCTACCTGATGATTACAGTGAAGAAGATGTAAAGGCGGTTCTTGAAAAATTAGGGAGTCCAGTCACATTGGCTAGTGGTTATCGAGATCGGCCAATGCACTTAATTGGTCCACGCTATTTTGATGTATATGTGACGCTACTAAAAATGATTTTACCGATTGCCGCTGTCATTTCGTTAATTTCGATGACTGCCGTATATTTTATTGGATATAGTGGAGAACAAGCGGTTATTAATGTTGTTTGGAGTCTTATGGGCAAAGGAATAGGGAGCATCATTGAAGTAGGGATGCAAGTATTCTTTTGGCTAACATTAGTGTTTGCTATTTTAGAAAGATCAGATAATGTAAGAGATGAGCAGCCATTAACAGCAAGCCTTAAAAAATGGACTCCTGATGATTTGAAAAATATCCCTAATATCCCTAAGAAAAAAGCAATTTCAAAGGGCGAAGTATTTGCAAGTTTAATGTGGACTGCGATTTGGGCAACTCTTTATTTTTATTCGAATCATCTTGTAGGTGTATATGAACGTGGTAAAGACGAACTTGAATTCGTGACCCCAGCTTTAAATCCAGAAGTTTTACTTGGATATTGGCCAATCGTTCTTGTTGTAATTGGTCTCGAAATAGCATTAGCCCTTTATAAATTAATAAAGGGGCAATGGACAAAAGGAATAGCAATTTGTAATACTGCACTCCAGCTCATCGCAACCATTGTATTCATTGTTATAGTAATTAATCCAAATGTGATGACCCAGGATTTTATTACGTATATGACTAATTCATTTACCATGACAGCTAATCAATTTGAAACATGGATAGTTGGCGGTGGAATTTTCATCTTTATTTTATTTGCAGCAATCAGTGTATTTGATGGCTTCCGCAAGGCTAAAATTAATATGCATTGATTTTTAAAATCGTACGTTTACCACTTCAAATTCTATACAATTGACATATTTATTGTATGTGAGTCAATTTCATAAATCCATTTTTGAATGTTCCGCTCCAGTCGGCGCTTTCCACGGGCTTGGCTTCAATCTCTTCGTTGAAGTCTGCATCGCGCAGCACACTTCGACTTAGTAGCACTAACGTTCCTGCGGGGCTTTCAGCTCAAGCTTTTCCCGTAGGACTATGAATTAACCTCACTGAATTAACATCGCACGAAGGAAATGCGAACGCATTTTCGAAGAGTCGCCGTCTGCAGCGAAGCAATGAACAAAATTGGATATCATTAAATGTTCGTATTTTTTATATGGATTTTGCATTATGAAATTGATTCATGTAACTAACTAAATCCGAAGATGTACGAAAATAGACAATTGCATATATATTTTAAATTTTCCAGCATAAATTATTATCAGATCATTTTCAGGGGAGTACTTCTCCCCTTTCTAATTATATGAAAAATGCGCTTTCCCTCCCCTTCTGCTCCCACTTTAGTAGCACATTTTATACCGAATACTATTCAATCTCCTGTTTAGATATTTGCTAGGTTAACCTTTAATGTTTCAATCAAGCAGGTAACAAAGTTCAAATCTTTGATATCCCACCCAACAATACCTACCCATTTTTGATTAGTTTAAAATAGAGAATTTAATTCCGGATTGTTTCAATTAATAGACATTAAAATTGAATACCAAAATAGTTATTAATAATGGTCATATTTAAACCATTCCAGTACATATTATATAAAATATGTTTTTTGATAAATGAAGAAGGAGGTGCTGAACTATGACAAAAGTAGTTTTAATAAATGGCAAGTATTTAGCAATCTTAAATGAATCACAAGTTATTGAAACAAGAGAATTACCAGAGGGTGTTAATCTTGGTGCAATGGGAGAAGTTGAATACGACCACCAAACTGGTCAAATTATCATTGATGGACAGATTATTTAATCTGACTCCATCATTTTTATTTTTAAGTTTGTTTAAACAAGCTTCCAGAAACTAAAAAAGCCCCTAATCCCCGAAGAGATTAGGAGCAGTTGATTGGAGCGGAGAGTA
>DATMJF010000415.1:0-2776 GCA_035554455.1 Rummeliibacillus sp. | reverse complement strand
GTCATTTCTTTCAATAAACCATATGTTGATAAACTTTCAAATCCAAAACTACGAATCTTTTGATTTTTTGAACCCACTAAAACTTGTGCGACCATCGTTTTACCAAATTTTTGTCCCATTCGAATAGTGCACGATAAAACTTTTTGGCATTCAACCGTAACATCAAAAACTTCACGATCATCCATGCAATTACTACATTTACCGCATTTCCCTTCAGCTACATCGCCAAAATAATTGACAATATACTGTTGTAAACAATTTTCAGTATGACAGTAATCCACCATACTTTGTAGCTTTTGCAATTCTGTTGGTATCCGTTCTCGATCATCTGTTTGGTCGATTAAAAAGCGCTGTGTTTGAACGTCTTGAGGAGAATATAGCAGAATACATTCACTCGGTAAGCCATCCCGGCCTGCTCTTCCTGCCTCTTGATAATAACTTTCCATATTCTTTGGTAATTGATAATGAATGACAAATCTTACATTGGACTTATCGATCCCCATTCCAAATGCATTTGTTGCCACCATAACAGAAGCTTCATCATGTAAAAAACGATTTTGCTCGGTTTGGCGTAACGATTCAGATAAACCAGCATGATATTTTGCAACTGAGATTCCTGCTTTTTTTAGTACTTCATAAAGATGATCGACTGTTTTTCTAGTTGCAGCATAAATAATCCCCACTTCATGCGTGTTTTTCTTTACCAAATCTTTGACATAGCGCTCCTTATTTTGTCCAATCACTACTGAAAAGCTTAAATTATCACGTGCGAATCCTGTTATAACCGTATTTTCTTCTGGAATATCTAATTGATGACAAATGTCTTCACGAACTGCTGGTGTTGCAGTTGCTGTTAGTGCAACAACTGTCGGTCTGTTTGTAAAACGTTTTGTCAATCTACCAATTGCTCGATAGCTTGGTCTAAAATCATGGCCCCATTGTGAAATACAGTGTGCTTCGTCAATTGCGATTAATGGAACTCTTAGTGAAGAAAGTAAGTTTGTAAAAGATTCCGATTCCAAACGTTCAGGAGCTATATATAATAGTTTGTAGTGACCGTCTTGTGCATTTTGGATTGTTTCTCGTAATTCATTTTGACTTAAAGACGAGTTAATATACGCTGCTTCAATCCCCATCTCTAGTAATGTATCAACTTGATCTTGCATAAGTGAGATTAATGGAGAAACAACAATCGTTGTACCTTCTAGCATGAGCGCTGGAATTTGATAGCAAACTGATTTCCCTCCACCTGTTGGCATAACACATAAACTAGATTCACCAACCAGTACTTGCTCAATTATTTTTTCTTGTCCCAAACGAAATTGTTTGTAACCAAAAAATTGTTGTAAATAATGCTGTGCTTTTTCAATCATAAAACCGATCACCTTTCGTTTGTTATGTTGACATCATTGTACCATTTCCGATGTCTCTTTACCTTCAAAATCACAGTATTATCCATTAACAAAAAAAGTTTAACTCCTCACATTTTCCCGATTATATTTTTGAGCGTACGTTATTGATACTTCTAGTAACCCTTTTCAGTTAATACAAATAACCTTATAATAGATTAGTTGTAAAATTATATAAAGGAGTCACACGATTATGTGGTTTTTATTTTCAATACTGACTGCTCTAGCATGGGGCGGTGCAGATTTATTCTATAAAAAGGGGTCTGACAGTAATGACAAGTACAGTCATTTAAAAATTGTTGTGATTGTTGGACTTGTAATGGGGATTCATGCCACCGGTTATATGCTCTATAAAGGCATCGCTTTCCACCCATTTGATATGGTGAAATACTTACCAGTTTCTTTCTTCTATATTGCCTCTATGACAATCGGTTATGTAGGGTTACGTTATTTGGAATTATCCATCTCTTCACCAGTCCAAAACTCTTCTGGTGCCATTACAGCAATTTTACTATTTATCTTCTTCCAACAAGATATCGACTGGGTTCATATCGTAGGTGTTATCATTATCTCAATTGGGGTAATTGGTATTGCTGTCGTTGAAAAACAAGAAGAAAACAAAGTCATGAGATTGAATAATGTAAAAGTTGATAAAAAATATCAACTTGGCTTTATGGCTGTTATGTTCCCAATTATTTATGCATTACTAGATGGTGCAGGTACTTTCGCAGATGGAATCTATCTTGATGAATTAAAGTTAATGAGTAAAGATGCAGCGCTTTTAGCGTATGAATATACATTCTTTATCTGTGCAGTGATCACTTTTATCTATTTAAAAGGTGTAAAGAAAGTACAATTCAATATATTCAAAGAACGCAACAAAGCATGTGCTGCGATTCTAGAAACTACAGGTCAATTCTTCTATGTTTACGCAATGAGTGCATATGCGATTATCGCTGCTCCGCTTATTGCATCATATAGTATTTTCTCCGTTATCCTTTCTCGTATTTTCTTAAAAGAGAAGTTAACGGCAAAACACTATTTTGTTATTGCAGTCGTTATGATTGGTATTATTGTTCTGGGCGTTGCTGAAGAATTGTAAAAAAACTTTCTATTAGGCTATTTGAGTCAATTTCATAAGTGCTTTTCTAGTTAAAAAATACGAATATTTTCTAAATAAACAATTCAATAATACAGATTATATTTCATTTCTAGTATTTACAGATTATGCCGCTCCAGATGGCGCTTTCCGCGGGCGAGCGTTGAGCCTCCTCGGAAGCCCGTACCGTGCTTCACTGCGGGGTCTCACCTGTCTCGCTTTCCCGCAGGAGTCGCCATCTTCCGCTTCATAGAAAATATTCTAATAG
>DATMJF010000414.1:0-2891 GCA_035554455.1 Rummeliibacillus sp. | reverse complement strand
TACCAGTCACAGAAATCATCCCAGATAAAGTTGTGTAATTGACGGCCAACTTCACCGAATTCGTATTTATCAGCAAGGCGTGTTACTTCTTCAATTGTTTCGTTTAAGCGTGTTAAAATCCATTTATCTGCAACAGATTTTTCGCCTGAAAGATCGATTTCATCATAAGTCATGCCATCCATATTCATCAATGCGAAACGAGATGCATTCCAGATTTTGTTTGCGAAGTTCCAAACAGCTTCAACTTTTTCAGTTGTGTAACGTAAATCTTGACCTGGTGATGAACCAGTTGCTAAGAAGTAACGTAATGAGTCTGCACCGTATTTTTCGATTACATCCATTGGGTCAACGCCATTACCAAGTGATTTTGACATTTTGCGTCCTTCACCGTCACGTACTAAACCATGGATTAATACGTCTTTGAATGGACGTTCTCCAGTGAATTCAAGACCTTGGAAAATCATACGAGATACCCAGAAGAAGATGATATCATAACCTGTTACTAATGTACTTGTTGGATAGTAGCGTTTGTATTCTGCGCTTGCTTCATCAGGCCAGCCCATTGTAGAAAATGGCCATAATGCAGAAGAGAACCAAGTATCAAGTACGTCTTCATCACGATTCCAATTTTCTTCATCTGCTGGTGCTTCTTTACCTACGTAAACTTCACCTGTTTCTTTGTGGTACCAAGCTGGGATTTGGTGACCCCACCATAATTGACGAGAAATACACCAATCATGAACATTTTCCATCCAGCGAGAGTATGTGTTTTCGAAACGGTTTGGCACAAAGTTAACCTTTTCCATTTCTTTTTCTTGAAGTTCAAGAGCAGTTTTTGCTAGTGGTTCCATTTTAACGAACCATTGAGCTGAAAGGTAAGGTTCTACAACAACACCAGTACGTTCTGAGTGACCTACTGAGTGCATATGGTCTACGATTTTAATAAGTACACCTTGTTCTTGTAAGTCTTTTACGATCTGTTTACGGCATTCGAAACGATCCATACCTTGATATTTACCAGCATTTTCGTTCATTGTACCGTCTTCGTTCATCACGATAATGCGTGATAAATTATGGCGGTTACCTACTTCAAAGTCATTAGGATCATGAGCTGGAGTCATTTTAACAACACCAGTACCGAATTCCAAGTCAACATAGTCATCTGCAACGATTGGAAGTTCGCGACCTATGATTGGAAGAATCGCAGTTTTACCTACTAAATGAGCGTAGCGTTCATCGTTAGGGTTTACAGCGATACCAGTATCACCAAGCATTGTTTCTGGACGAGTTGTTGCGATTTCAAGCTTACCAGAACCATCAGCTAATGGGTATTCCATGTGATAGAAAGCACCTTGAACATCTTTGTAAATTACTTCGATATCAGATAATGCAGTTTTTGCTTGTGGATCCCAGTTGATGATGCGTTCGCCGCGGTAAATTAAGTCTTTTTCGTAAAGTTTTACGAATACTTCGTTTACAGCGTCTGATAGGCCTTTATCAAGTGTGAAGCGTTCACGAGAGTAATCTAGTGCAAGACCCATTTTAGCCCATTGTTGGCGGATTGCGCCTGCATATTCTTCTTTCCATTCCCACGTTTTTTCGAGGAATTTTTCGCGACCTAAGTCGTAACGAGAAATATTTTGTTCACGTAATTTCGCTTCTACTTTTGCTTGTGTTGCAATACCTGCATGGTCCATACCTGGTAACCATAGGGCATCATAGCCTTGCATGCGTTTCATACGGATTAGAATATCTTGAAGCGTTGTATCCCAAGCATGACCTAAGTGTAATTTACCTGTTACGTTTGGTGGTGGAATCACGATCGAATATGGTTGTTTTTCACTTTCAGGTTGTGCTTTGAAGAATTCGCCTTCAAGCCACCATTCATAACGACCTTGTTCAATGGACTGTGGATCGTACTTTGTTGGCATAGATGTGTTTTGTTCTGTCAATACAATGACCTCCTTTATTGTCTCGTCATAGTATGAAGTGTAGGGGGCTTTTGAACGAGCTACCTCCGCTTTAAAATAAAAAAAACCTTCACCCTAGAAAAGGGCGAAGGAATATTCGCGGTACCACCTTAATTTCAGCACAAAACGGCTGACACTTCATCTCATAACGGCTACTAACCGGTTACTGCTACTTAATCGTTCACAGAAACTGCTCCAGGGCTACCTTCAAACGACTACTTGAGGAACTTGCACCAACCGTTCCCTCTCTTACAAGTAGGAGCGTTCTACTCCTCCCCTTCTCAGCATATATATATAGCTGTATCCATTGTAACGAATACGTCATTGTTTTTCAAGTTTTTCAGAATACTTAAAACAAATTTCCACATCCTTCACATGAAGCACTGTACATTTTGTATAGAGGGCTATGATCCTGAAGAAGAAGATATAATCATTTTGCCTATTTCTTAGTAAATGATGCTCTTTTACTAGAGGAAGAGCGCACATGGAATCATAATCATTTCCCAAAAGCAACAGATAAGAAATTTAACTTTATAAATGAAGTGCGTATGACGTTTGCAGCAGGTGACTATCTTTTCTTATTAGACGATGATGGTTCGCATATATTATTTAAATATAATATTAACACAAATCAAATCACTCAAATAGATTCTTTACAAATAGACAATATTACAAATAATGGATATTTGGAATTTGCAGAGTTTAATACAAATTTAAAGGTAGCTAAAATGTGATGAAGAAAATTGATGATTTTTCCCCTGCTACAATAGAAATCGAAAATAATTCCTTAGCTTATACTTTATTTGATACTACAACTGAAGAAACCAAAACAATCATTTACCCACTTTAACTACAAAAATCCATCCCTAGCTACATATATTACTAGGAATGGATTTTTTATTTAACAGAAAGGAGATGGAG
>DATMJF010000413.1:0-2190 GCA_035554455.1 Rummeliibacillus sp. | reverse complement strand
TTTGAACAATTTTAGGAAATTTATATAGTTTTGAAGCTACTTATCGATAAATTTATTGTGATTTATGCTAAATTGATTGAATTTCTATCAAAACCCCAAAGAATGGATGATTATTACATATTAGCTTTTCTAAATCGAAATTGATTGACTCGACTATCCGATTTCCACTTTCCCTACTCGAACTCCCTTTTGCACCACTTGCGATTGAACTTGCACTACTCAGACTCTTTCTTGCACCACTCGGCTCAACTTGCACCACTCAGCTTAACTTGCACCACTCACTGCCCAACTTGCACCACTCACATCTTAACTAGCTCATTTCGCTCGAAGGAAGAGAAAAATGGGCGATCTTCTATGTAAAGTTGTACATAATAACTCCATAAAAAAAGCCTATGAATGTATACATTCATAGGCTTAGAATATGCTAGTAGCATAAATTATTTAGCGATTGCTTTTTTAGCAACGTCTGCAAATTGAGCAAATGCAGTTGCATCGTTTACTGCTAAATCAGCTAACATTTTACGGTTAACTTCGATTTCAGCAACTTTTAAACCGTGCATTAAACGGCTGTAAGAAAGACCGTTGATGCGAGCAGCAGCGTTGATACGAGTGATCCATAATTTACGGAAATCACGTTTCTTTTGACGACGGTCACGATATGCATATTGACCTGATTTCATTACTGCTTGGTTAGCAACTTTATATAATGTGTGTTTAGAGCCATAATAACCTTTAGCTAATTTTAAAACCTTTTTACGACGTTTGCGTGTTACAGTACCGCCTTTTACGCGTGGCATACTAATTACCTCCTGCTATTCAATTACATGAATATATTGTTATTTTCGAATTATTTAATGTTCGCAAGTAAAGATTTGATGCGTTTGAAGTCACCTGAAGAAACGATGTTTGCTTTACGTAAGTGACGTTTTGCTTTTGTAGATTTGTTTGCGAATAAGTGGCTACCGAAAGCACGGTCATATTTTAATTTACCAGTACCCGTTTTTTTGAAACGTTTAGCTGCGCCACGGTGAGTTTTCATTTTTGGCATTTCGAATTCCTCCTAAACTGTTCGACTAAAACTTATTATTTTTCGTTCTTAGGTTGTAGCACTAAGAACATGCTTCTACCTTCCATTTTCGGTTTTTGTTCAACCGTTGCAACTTCAGCACAAGCTTCAGCAAAGCGATCTAATACTTTTTGGCCAATTTCTTTGTGCGTAATTGCACGACCTTTAAAGCGAATAGATGCTTTAACTTTGTCCCCTTTTTCAAGGAACTTAATCCCGTTACGCAATTTTGTTTGGAAATCGTGTTCGTCGATAGTAGGACTTAATCTTACTTCTTTCATAACGATAACTTTTTGATTTTTGCGTACTTCGCGATCTTTCTTTTGTTGCTCGAATTTGAATTTACCATAGTCCATGATACGAGCGACCGGTGGCTTGGCTTGAGGAGCCACAAGGACAAGATCCAAATTTGCACGTTCTGCAATAGTTAAGGCTTCATTGCGTGATTTTACTCCAAGCTGATCACCGTTATGATCGATTAGACGAAGTTCACGAGCGCGAATGCCTTCGTTTACATACATGTCTTTGCTAATAACAATCCACCTCCAAGTAGTGTCGCGAATACATGGTTTGGGCTAGTTGCCCGATGATCGGTACGGTTATTTCGCTGTCCACAAAAAAAGGGCGGACATAGTCGAAATGTCCGCCCGCAAGATATATGTACACGCCGAAATGCGTGATCCGTTCTATCATGTAACCTGTCAACACTAATTTCTCAGATCGATCAGGTGAGAAGCGGGCAGCCTCTTCTTCAACCACAAACTTGTATTCATTAACCTTTATTACTTTATCATGTGATATAATCGTTGTCAATCTTTTTTCATTTTTTATTAAGAATTATTATATCAGGTGGTTTTAATTACGTTATGGATGTTGTTTTTGAATAATGTTTAATAACTCATCTAATAATTTTTTATCAACAAATTTATAAGGTTTTGATTTTGATTGATCAATAAAGTAGTAAACAAAGCCTTCATCAGAAATATATAATTGAAATGCGCCACCACTACCACTGACAGATACTATATAATCGTAATTCACCCGTTCTGAAACCTTTAAAACACGCTTTAATTCAACTTCCTTCAAAATATGTACAAATTCAGTTGAATCATTCTTATCAAAAT
>DATMJF010000412.1:0-14872 GCA_035554455.1 Rummeliibacillus sp. | reverse complement strand
TGTGCGATCATGTAACCATCTTTTTGTAATATGAAAAGATAGCCACTTTCTCCTAAGTCAACTTTGTTCGAAATTTTACGTTTACCATTACTATCTTTCTTACCAATGATTTGTTCTTTTAATTCCTCTTGCGCATCTTCTAATGAGAGGTTTCCTTTTTCAACCTCAGCGTTTAAAGAGTCGATTTGTTGCAATGTTGCTAATACGCTATTTTTTACGATAGTTTTGCCTAAACCATCCATACTTTGTTTTGCATTAAAGTAACATGTAATACCAATGATAAAGCAAGGAATCATCATTAATAGTAAACAGGTCATCATTAGTTTCCATTGAATTGAATTTAGTATTTTTTTCATATAAAACCCCCATTTATTAAGTGATATTATAACTATTATTCCTATTATGTATGTGTTCTTATGGACTGTAAATAGGAATATGTACATTTGCTAGAAATAAAAATACATTACAAAGAAAATACTTAAAAAGATTCTTTTTTAATAAAATAGACGGCTTCCTGAGGTGGAAACCGCCTATTTTTTACTATTTTAACGTTAATAATGAGACTGATTCTACGTGTGATGTTTGAGGAAACATATCCATCGGTTGAATATATTCTACATGATAAATTTTCGTCAATTCTTGTAAATCTTTTGCAAGTGTTGACGGATTACATGAAGTATAAACAACTCGTTTTGGTTTTACTTGCAAGATTGTTTTGATCAGGCTAGGTGCAAGGCCAGTGCGTGGAGGATCGACTGTTAAAACATCTGGGACAAATCCTTCTTTTTGCCATATATCCAACCATTTTTCGGCTGTACCTGTTACGTATTGAGTGTGCTTAAATCCATGGTTTTTTGCATTTTGCTTCGCATCATGAATGCTCTCAGGAATAATGTCCATACCACGCACTTCTTTAGCGTTTTTTGCAAGCCAAAGACCAATTGTTCCTACACCACAATATGCATCAACTACTGTTTCTTTACCTGTCAAAGCAGCAGCCTCTTTAATCTCGTTATATAGATGAACAGTTTGTTGTGGATTCAATTGGAAAAATGCTCGAGCTGATAAATCAAATGCAAGTTCCCCAAGTTCTTCGTGGATTGTATCCTTACCTGCAAGAGTAATGGATTGCTCACCAAAAATAAGAGAAGTTTTATCAGCATTAATATTTTGAACTATTGATACAATTGCTGGATCAGTTTGTTTTAATTTTTCCACGAGCAATTCTTTTTTAGCGAAGTTTTTACGAGTTGTGATCAGTACAAGTTGAACTTCACCAGTTTGTATCCCAACACGTACAACAATTGTACGGATGATCCCTTTCATAGAACGACCATCATAAATTGGAATTTGTAAATCATCAATAACCTTTTTCGTAGCATTTGTAATTTTCGTAGTCATCGGATGTTGTACAAGGCATTCGTCAATATTCAAAAGTTTATGGCTATTTGCTGCATAAAGACCTGCTAGTACTTGTTTACCTGGTTGTCGAACTTGGAATTGACTTTTGTTACGGTAATGCCATGGATCATCCATGCCTATTGTTTGGCGGATTTGAATATTTTTTGCTTCGGATTTAACATATTTATTTAAAGCTTGAACAATTACATCACGTTTTGCTGTAAGTTGATATGAATACTTCATATGCTGTAATTGACAACCACCACATTCCTCATAAACAGGGCAGGGGGGAATCTGACGAGCTTTTGACTTTTTCTGAATTTTTAACACTTTCGCTTCAGCGAAGTTGTGATTGATCTTCGTTAATTCAGCATAAACTTCTTCTCCAGGAAGAGCACCTTTTACAAAAACAACATTACGTTTATAGTAACCGATCCCTTCTCCATTAATGCCTAATCGTTTGATTGTAAGCGGGATTTTTTGTCCCATTGTCATTGTAGGTTGTTGCACCAAAACTTACACGTCCTTTTTCACTTCATCTTTTCATTATAGCGAACAGCAACGTGTAAGGGAAGAATCAGCGCCCAACTAAGAATTAGCTACCAAAGGAATATCATTTACTAGATTATTAATGGAATCAAAACGATAGCCTTTTTTCTTTGCATCTTCAATAAAACGAGGAAGGGCTTCTGCATTATCAGGAGATACGGTATGCATTAAAATGATTGCTCCTGGATGAATTTGAGACATTAAGTTGTTATATGCGTATTCCCAGCCTTGCGGTTTATCTCTAAGCCAGTCTTTAAATGCAACAGACCAGAATATATGGCGATATCCTGCATTTTGACCAACTCGTAATAATTCTTCGCTGAAAACACCCTCTGGAGGTCTTGCAAACACTGTTCTTTCCACATCGGTTAATTCAGCTAGCTTTTGATCAAAGCGTTTCCATTCATCTAGCATTTGTTGTTCGGTGAGTCGTGCCATATTCGGGTGTTTATCTGAATGGTTTCCGATTTCATGACCTTCTTTTACCATGCGTTTTACTAATGGAGTGGCACTAGTCAAGTAATGTCCAGTTAAGAAAAAGGTAGCTTGGATGTGCTCTTTTTTCAAAGTGTTTAAAATCGATTCAGTATAGCCATTTTCATAGCCACAATCGAAAGTAAGATACATCACTTTTTCATCATCTTTTCCTTTATATACGGCTCCGTATTTTTCAAGCATCTGATCAAATGCAGTGCCAGCTTCCGGAGGCACTTCGTTTTGTGCCTTTTTAAAGCCCCAACTAAACTCTTGAGCAAACGCGGTGAACGGATTCACAATTATACCCGTAATGATAATGGCCATAGCTAAAACAATACCAGTTGCATGCTGTTTAATCATGTTAAACGCAACCTTTCTTTTTTTAGATAGGTTGTGTTGTTTAAATGAAATTATGCAATTACAATAAATTTTCTAATGCACTATAAAGAGTCGGATATTGAAATTGGAAATCTGAAGTCAATAAAACTTTTGGTAAGACTTGCTGACCTTCTAAAACAAGTTGACTTTTCTTACCGAGTGCCATTTTCATTAAAAGTGCGGGTACAGGGAACCAATGAGGACGATGCATTACTGCTGCAATTGTTTCACCGAAATTTTTCATGCGAACTGGATTTGGAGAAGTGACATTTATAATACCCTGTAAGTTTTCATTGCTAATTGCAAAGGTTATTGCATTAGCTACATCATCGACATGAACCCATGACACCCATTGGGATCCTGTGCCGACTGTTCCACCTATGTAAAGTTTATATGGCATTACCATCATTGGAAGAGCTCCTGCATTTTTTCCAAGAATCACACCAAATCGAGCTAAGACAACACGTACACCTAAATCTTCTGCTACCTTTGCTGATTGCTCCCAATCTTGAACTGTTTTTGCAAGGAAATCGTTGGCGATATCCCGTGACGTTTCGGTATATGTTGTTGTTGTAGAAGCAGGATAAATACCAATTGCACTGGCATTCACTAATACTTTAGGCGGTGTTTTTAGTGCCTTTAGGATTCGAATGATTTCATTTGTAGCGCATATTCGACTTTCATAAATATCTCTTTTTTGTTTTTCGGTCCAACGTCCTTTATTTAAGGAAGTACCAGCTAAATTAACGATTGCTTCAATTCCGTCTAAATAGTTTTCAGGAGAGGCGTTTTTGGACAACCATTGAATGTATTGAATGCCATTAGCTAAATGATTATTCTTTCTAGTTAGGATAACAATCTCATGTCCCTGTTGTTGTAAATGCTTTACGAGCTCTTGGCCGACAAATCCTGTTCCACCTGTAATAGCAATTTTCATAACAAAAGACCCTCCTTACTTAATTGAATAAATTTAATAAATCTATTTGGAACTTTTAAATAAGAACATTTTTATCTTTTCCGATTCAGATATGGATGTTCCGCTACAGACGGCGCTTTCCACGGACTTGGCTTCAATCTCCTCGTTGAAGTCTGCATCGCTACGCTAGCTTCGACTTATTAACACACTACCTTCCTGCGGGGCTTTCAGCTCAAGCTTTTCCCGTAGGACTTTGAATGAACTTCACTGAATTTACATCGCACGAAGGAAATGCGAATGCATTTTCGAGGACTCGCCGTCTTTCGCTCCACAATGAACTAAATTGGATATCATGAAGTATTCGTATATTTTATATGAATTTTGCATAATGAAATTGATTCAACTATTAATAATTAAGATCGCATCCAGATTAATTGTGAAAACTAAGACGTTTGTTCTCTCCTGATATAGTGATATGAACTCACTGAAAAAGTCAAAATAGATGATTATTTATAATAAAATTTTGTATGTGGCTATCTGTATTGAAGTGGAATTGGCGAAGACTCCTGCGGGAAAGCGAGACAGGTGAGACCCCGCAGCGAAGCAAGGAGGCTCACCGCTCGCCCGCGGAAAGCGAAGCCAATTCCACTTCAGACATTACCATAATAGCTGCTATAAAATAGTTTTTCAGTGACCTCAGAGATATACTATATATGACACTTTCCATGATGTTAGGATGGAAAAGTTGTATACTAAGCATAGCAAAGGAGGGATTGGATGTCGCGAGTCATTACGAAAATTAGCCGTCAAAAACGAAATCAGGAACGTTATAATATTTATTTAAATGAAGAATATGCATTTAGTATTGATGAGGCTATTTTAATTCAGTATAGTCTAACAAAAGGGAATACGATAGATGACTTAACAGTAGATGAAATTGCTTTTGACGATGAAATTCAAAGAGCATTCAATCGTGCATTATCCTTTTTAAGTTATCAGATGAGAAGTGAATATGAAGTTCATCAAAAACTAAAAGACTTAGAATTTGGTGAAGCAGTTATTCAAGAAGCATTACAAAAATTGAAGAAACTTGGTTTTTTAAATGATGAGAGCTATTCAAAAGCGTTATTAGAAACGAAAAAGAAAACAGCTAAAAAAGGTCCTAGAGCTATTCAAAAGGATTTGGAGAAAAAGGGTATTGATCAAAAACTTCAACAGCAAGTTTTACATTCGTTTTCTGAAGACGAACAATTAGAAATAGCTTTGCAATTAGCTGAAAAAGCTGTACGTAATGAGCATCGTAAAACGCCTAGCCAAATGAAGCAGAAGATACAAGAAATGCTTATTCGAAAAGGATACTCTTTTGCAATTGTTGAAAAAGTCTTAGACCAAATCGAATTATCTAAAGAGGAAGACGAATGGATAGAAATGATCGGTCAACAGGGAGAAAAAGTTTGGAATAAGTATGCTTCAAAATATAGTGATTATGAGCTGAAGATGCGCGTGAAACAGGCACTTTATCAAAAAGGTTTTCCTATTGAAAAAATTGAAATGTATATAGAACAGAAGGAGCAAGACAATGGATAAAAAATATAGTGAAATGACACCCAATGAATTACGTGAAATAATTGCAACATTAAAAGAAAAAGCGCGTAAAGCTGAACAACTTGGTATTTTAAATGAGTTTGCTGTTTATGAACGTAAAGCAATATTAGCGCAAGCATACTTATTAAATCCAGATGACTTTAAACCCGGAGAAATTTACCGCATTGAAAACGATCCAGGCATGTTCTTCCAAGTGGATTATTTAAAAGGTGTATATGCTTGGGGATATCGTTTAGGTGGAAATCATTATGAGGAAGCACTACCAATTTCAATGTTAACACCAGTCAAGGAGGCATTTTAGTGGAGCAAAAGATTAACGAGCTAATTTCTAAATTACGAGCTAAAAATACTAGTGTCTCTGAACAAAAAGCACGTGTTTGGATTGAACTACTGTGGTCGGATTTTGAATCCACATATGCCAAGGCAGGTTATGATTATCGTGGTGCCGAGATGTCTGAAAAAATCATTTTACAATGGATTGAAAGCTACGGAGCACAGTTACATGAGTTTGCAGGACGCAATCCAAAATATGCTCATTTATTAGATGAAGTAGAATAAAAAAATGACCGTTCCGTATATTGGAGCGGTCGTTGATCTTTAGAGGTAGGCGAGCACCCTCTGTATTCATTTAAACAACCAATTTCTTCTGCAATTTATCCTCACTAAAAATCCACCCGGTAAAGGAGTTTACGATTTCATAGTCTTGAGTTAGGTGAGCAATTGCAACAAATGGATAGCGATTATTACTACGATAACGTAAATCAATCAGCCTAACTTCGATTAAATCGTCTTCAATATCAGCAACTTCCCATCTGTATAAAGGAGAAAAGGAGACAAAAGATTTAAAATTAGGATCCTCCATAACTGCTTTAAATTCAGGAGTATCAGGCAAGGGCTCGATTAGAAACTTATCATAAATCGTTATTGAACGACCATATGCTCTTCCGACATAATGATGTGTAGCAGAGTTTGCTGCTACACGATATTGGAAAAAGTGTGATGTTGGTGACAATATGATAAGCTCGGCATCAGGAATTGTATTGCGAACAGCTCTCTTTACGGACTTTTGCAACAAATACCGAATTATATAATAGACAAAGATGACGCCATACAATGTAAACATTGTCGAAACTGGATCAGCGCCAAATGCCCAAAACATTAGAGCAATAACATGGAGTGCAAAAATAATCGGATCAAACGTATTAATCCACCCGAGTGCAATCCATTGTTTTGAAAATGGTCTTAAAGCTTGTGTTCCATATGCATTAAAGATATCTACAAAGACATGTAAGAATACAGCAAAAAACGTCCAAAGCCAAAGATGTAAAAGATTCGCATTAGAGAATATAATAGAAAGAAAAACGGTAATCAAAATAGGCCATAATATAACTGCTGGAATTGAGTGTGTAATTCCTCTATGGTGCCGAATATAAGTGGCATTGCCACGTAATTTCAAAATTGTATCAATATCTGGAGCTTGGGAACCAACAATCATGCCTGTAATGACTGCAGCTGTGGTAGGTGTATTATGAGCAACAACTGGGTCAACCAAAGCTAGGCCACCCAAAGCAATCCCCATAACTAGATGTGTGCCAGAATCCAAGATGATCAACTCCTTATTTTGTAGGGAGACATATAACATATTCAAGAAAAGTTCCTATATGGACTAGTTTACACTATAATACCCATTTTTTATGTGAAATAAAATCGAAATAAATTAGGAGAAAATCGTGTACTATCAATATAAAAAACAATTTCAACAAGCATTAGTCGAATGGTTTCAAAAAGAAAAAAGAGATTTACCTTGGAGAAAGACAAAAGACCCTTATAAGATTTGGGTATCAGAAGTAATGCTTCAACAAACTAGAGTAGATACGGTAATACCGTACTATAATCGATTTATGAAAGAGTTTCCAACACCTGAGGTATTAGCTGAAGCTCCTGAAGAAAAATTATTAAAGCAATGGGAAGGCCTTGGTTATTATTCAAGAGCACGTAATTTGCAAGCGGGTGTTCGAGAAGTAGTCGAAAACTATGGTGGTAAAGTTCCAGATAACCGTCCTGAAATTTCAAAACTTAAAGGTGTCGGTCCATATACTGCAGGTGCAGTATTAAGTATTGCCTATAATAGGGCTGAACATGCAGTTGATGGCAATGTTATGAGAGTACTTAGTAGAGTACTTTTAATAGATGCAGATATAGCATTGCCAAAACACAAGAAAATATTTGAAAATGCGGTAATGGAGTTAATCGATACAGAATATCCATCAGAATTTAACCAAGGATTAATGGAGTTAGGAGCATTAGTATGTACACCAACTTCACCAAAATGTTTACTTTGTCCAGTAAGAGAATTTTGCACAGCATTTAATGAAGGAAATCCTGAAGAGCTGCCAGTAAAAACTAAAAAAGTAAAAAGTAAAAATCTTCATTATGATGTATTTATGGTGCAAAATGCAAAAGGCCAATTTCTATTAGAAAAAAGACCTGAAAAAGGATTGCTTGCGAACATGTGGCAATTTCCAATGTTTGAACAAAATAATGAAGCTCAGCAAACGAATGAATCCCTACTTGCTACGGCTTACCATGTAGAACTTATTAATCGTGAAAAACTTTTAACATTCAAACATGTTTTTTCACATCTTGTTTGGTATATGGATAGTTATATTATTGGTGTCGAGCAAATCGCCGATGCTCCTGAAAATAGTGCTTGGTTTACAGTAGAAGAAATGCAGAAATTACCTATGCCAGTACCAATGCAAAAGGTTTGGCAAAACTACAAAGAAGAACTTTAAATATTTAATATTATATTTACCGAGTATAAAAAAAGCCTCGATGCACAGATTATATTGTGTGGAGGTGATATTCAATGAAGAAGAATTTTACCAATTCAAATAACGCTAGTACAGAATTTGGTTCAGAGACAAACTTACAAGAAGTAGCAAAACAAAACCAACAAGCTGAAAAAAACAAACAACAAGCTTCTGGTCAATTTGGTCAATCAGCTGCTGAAGAGTTTGGTTCTGAAACAAATTTAAATGAGGTAAAAAAACAAAACCAACAAGCAGAGCAAAATAAAACTCAAGCTTCAGGTAAATATGCCCAACAAAATCAACAAAACAATTTTTAGTTAAGAAATTCCCTAATTGGTGAAGGTTTTGTACCTTCACCAATTTTTTGCTACAAGTTTTCCGCTAGGATTGTTATAATGTTACAAAAGAACGCTCATATAGGAGTGTTTGTTAAAAAGGTGGGCTTTAGAATGGCAATTCCGTCAGAAGGGGAAATCATACAAATACATAGTTACAAGCACAACGGCAATATCCACCGAGTTTGGCAGGAAACAATGGTTTTAAAGGCTACCAAAAATATAGTAATCGGTGCGAATGAAAGAACACTCGTTATAGAGTCAGATGGGCGTACTTGGGTAACACGAGAACCATCAATTTGCTATTTTCACGCAGAGCACTGGTTCAATATTATTTGTATGTTAAGAGAAGATGGAGTATATTACTACTGTAATATGAGTTCACCATTTGTATTTGATCATAATGCAGTAAAATATATTGACTATGATTTGGATATCAAAGTCTTTCCAGATATGTCTTACACATTGCTTGATGAAGATGAGTATGAGCAACATAAAAAGGCTATGGGGTATCCACCTGTAATTGACCATATTCTAAAATCTAATGTAGATAAACTAATTAGCTGGATTCAGCAACGAAGAGGTCCGTTTGCTCCTGATTTTATCGAAGCATGGACAAGTCGTTATGAATTCCAAAGACAGTTACACGAAAATGATGAGTAACTTGGGATGCCTCACAAGTGTGTAAATTCACTTATGGGACATCCCTTCATACTTATCAGAAATCGCAAAGGAGTTGCCCAAAAGTAGCTTTGGGCAGCTCCTTTCACTTGGAAAGGACCGTGATTTGAAATGGGGAGTATGAAACGTTATTTGCGCTTCGTTAAACCTTATCGTTTTGACATTTTTCTTACTTTCATTATTGGTGTTATTAAATTTGCCATTCCACTTTTTACGCCAGTACTGATTAAAATAGTGATTGATGATATTATCGGTGGGGATCATCTATCAAATGGTGAGAAAACAAAAGAATTATTTTACTGGCTTGGAGGAACAGCGGTACTATTCTTTATCATCCGACCACCAGTAGAATACTATCGTCAATATTTTGCACAGAGATTGAGCAATAAAATCCTGTACGATATTCGTCAAAAACTATATGCGCATTTGCAAAAACTAGGTTTGAAATTCTACGCAAATAATCGTGTAGGAGATGTAATATCTCGTGTGATCAATGATGTTGAGCAAACAAAAGAGTTTGTTATGACTGGGTTGATGAATGTTTGGATCGACTTATGTACGATTTTAATAGCTATTGGCATTATGCTGAAATTAGATGTGAAGTTAACATTGGTTTCATTAATCGCATTTCCATTTTATGCGATCAGTGTACGCTTCTTTTTTGCTCGTTTAAGATCATTAACAAGAGAACGTTCGAAAGCACTTGCAGGGGTACAAAGTTATTTACATGAACGTGTCCAAGGTATGAGTATTATAAAAAGTTTTACACTTGAAAATCATGAACAACAAATATTTGCTGAAACTAATGGGAAATTCTTGGACAAAGCATTGGAACAAACACGTTGGAATGCAAAAACATTTGCTGTAGTCAATACAATTACTGGTATTGCACCGTTAGTTGTAGTTGGATATGCAGGATACCAAGTTATTAATGGATCTCTTTCAGTAGGGACAATGGCTGCTTTTGTCGCTTATATTGACAGTCTATATAACCCATTACGTCGTCTTGTTAATGCATCTACCACCTTGACTCAGGCAGTTGCTTCAATGGATCGTATGTTTGAATTGTTTGATGAAAAATATGATATTGAAGATGCTCCAGATGCGAAGTCATTATCTCAGGTAAAAGGGAAAATTGATTTTGAAAATGTGACATTCCATTATGGAGAAGAAGGCAGAGATGTTCTAAAAAACATCAACTTCAACATTTCTTCTGGACAAACAGTAGCACTTGTCGGGATGAGTGGTGGAGGTAAATCTACTATTATTAGTTTAATTCCTCGATTCTATGATGTTATTGAAGGAGCAGTCAAAATAGATGGCGTTGATGTTCGAAATGCAACAATTGAATCATTACGTTCACAAATTGGGATAGTATTACAAGATAATATTTTATTTAGTGATTCAGTGAAATCTAATATAATGATGGGGAATCCACAAGCTTCAGATGATGAGGTAATTGCTGCTGCAAAGGCTGCCAATGCTCATGACTTTATCATGTCATTACCTGAAGGCTATGATACAAAGGTAGGGGAACGTGGAGTCAAACTTTCCGGTGGTCAAAAACAACGTGTTGCTATAGCTCGTGTGTTCTTAAAGAATCCACCAATTCTCATTTTAGACGAAGCAACATCTGCATTAGATTTAGAAAGTGAAGCTTTGATTCAAGAATCCCTTGACCGTCTTGCACATAATCGAACGACAGTGATTGTAGCACACCGTTTATCTACTATTACACATGCAGATCAGATTTTGGTCATTAATCATGGTGAATTGAAAGAACAGGGTACTCATGATTCGTTGATGAATCAAAATGGTATTTATCATGATTTGTTCCAAGTTCAAAAGCTAGATTAAGCCTAAATTATGTAAGTAAAATATTAAGACCTCTCTTATATAGAGAAATCTCAGACTATAAATATAGATAAATAATACCGTTGATTTCCACTGCGGGCGGACACTTTCCGCGGGCGGGTCCGCTTTTGAGGCCACTGAAAAAGTCAAAATACATGAATATTAATAGTAAAATTTTGTGATGCAATTTTTGTTGAAGTGGAATCAGCGTAGACTCCTGCGGGAAAGCGAAGCTGATTCCACTTCATGTTATAGCGGATATATACTATAAAAAATAGGGGTAAAATGGTTTTTCAGTGCCCTCCCGCTTTTCCCGCAGGAGTCGCCGCCCTCCGTTCCAATCAACTGAATGCGTAAAAGAACAATACAATCGACTATAGCTATAGAATGCAAAATCCTCTGTTTCCCTATTAAAAAAACATGAACAATGACAAAAGGTATCGAGATGGCGTCCTATCAATACATTTTGTCTATAATATAAGACTTCTTTTATAAAGAGAAGTCTTATATTTTTTTAGAATATAAAACAATTTATTGAATAATCTGAAATGTGTTGCAATTTATATATAAATAATAATAGAATTAGGAAAAGTGAATTAAATGGAAAATATGGCTCTTAAAGGAGTGAAAACAATGAACCATCGAAAAGACCTATTACAGGTTAAAGGACTTGAGACAACGTTTTTTACAGATGATGGGGCTATTTCAGCTGTCGATCATATCGATTTTTCTCTAAAAGAGGGAGAAATTCTTGGCATTGTTGGTGAGTCTGGTTGTGGTAAGAGTGTAACCTCACTTTCCATTATGGGTCTTGTACCATCTCCCCCAGGGAAAATTACAAATGGACAAATACTCTTAGAAGGAAAAGAATTAACTGAATATTCCCAAAGAGAGATGCGGAAAATCAGAGGAAAAGAAATTGCAATGATTTTCCAAGAACCTATGACTTCATTGAATCCTTTGTTTACCATTGGCAACCAGTTAACAGAAGCTATTTTAATTCATCGCAAAGGTTGGTCAAAGAAAAAGGCTTCTGCACGTGCAGTAGAAATGATGAAATTAGTAGGGCTTCCGAGAGCGGAAGAGTTATTAAAAGAATATCCACATCAATTATCTGGGGGTATGCGTCAACGTGTCATGATTGCAATGGCTCTAGTATGTGATCCTAAAATTTTAATAGCGGATGAGCCTACAACAGCACTTGATGTAACGATTCAAGCACAAATTTTACAATTGATGAAGGATTTAAATGAGCGACTAAATACAGCGGTTATGCTGATCACGCATGATTTAGGTGTTGTTGCAGAAACATGCGAAAGAGTTGTAGTGATGTATAGTGGACAAATTGTAGAAGAAGGTCCTGTTGATGTTATTTTCAAAAACCCCGAGCATCCTTATACAAAAGGACTAATCCAATCTGTCCCTGATATGAGATATAAAAAACAACGACTCTATTCAATTCCAGGAAATGTACCAAAGCCAGGTACAATAAAGCAAGGTTGCCGTTTTGCTGCACGTTGTGAATTTGCATTTGATCGTTGTACACAAGAAAACCCAGAATTGTATCAGACATCTGGTGTACATAAAACGCGATGCTTCTTACATGAAGGAAAGGAGGCATCTATCGATGACAGAACCGCTATTGAAAGTAAATAATTTAAAGAAATACTTTCCTATCCGTAAAGGTATTCTTGGCAAAGAGCAAGGTAGCGTAAAGGCAGTAGATGATGTGTCTTTCTATGTTAATGAAGGAGAAACGCTAGGTATTGTTGGTGAATCAGGTTGCGGAAAATCGACAACTGGCCGAATGATTATGCGATTGTTAGATCCAACTGAAGGCTCGATCGAATTTGAAGGAAAAGATTTAGCAAAATTATCGAATGTGGAGATGCGTAAAGCACGAAGAGAAATACAAATGGTCTTTCAAGATCCGTATGCCTCTTTGAACCCACGTCATTCAATAGGAAAAATCCTAGAAGAACCCTTGATTGTACACGGGATAGGGGATGCAAAGGAACGCAAAAAAAGAGTAAATGAGTTATTAGAAATTGTAGGTTTGTCCAGCTACCATGCGAAACGTTATCCACATCAATTTAGTGGGGGACAAAGACAACGGGTCGGAATTGCTCGAGCTCTTATGACGAATCCAAAACTAATTATTGCAGATGAACCTGTATCTGCTTTAGACGTATCCATTCAAGCACAAGTTTTAAATCTGATGCAAGACTTGCAAAAGGATTTAAAACTCACATATATCTTTATTGCACATGATTTAGGGGTAGTGCGACATATTAGTGATCGTGTGGGGGTCATGTATTTAGGGAAAATGGTTGAACTTGCTGAAAGTGAACAACTTTATCGCAATCCGCTGCATCCTTATGCGAAGGCATTGCTATCAGCAGTACCTGTACCAGATCCAGATTTCACAAGGGAACAAATTCTACTAACGGGGGATATTCCTAGTCCATCCAATCCTCCTACAGGTTGTACATTCCATACAAGGTGCCCGTTTAAAACGGAGGTTTGCACATCTGTTGTACCGCAGTTAGTAGAAGTGGAGAAAGGTCATTCTGTTGCCTGCCATCTCTATGATGAGCAGTTCAACAATGATAAATAAAAAATTCAAACATGGGGGTTATTGAATGAAGAAAAAGAGGTTATTATCCGTAGGACTATTATTAGTTTTAGTGCTATCAACACTTCTTGCAGCATGTTCATCTGATAAAAAAGATGGCACAGAAAGTAATACGAACACAGGCGGTAGTAAAAAAGAAAAGATTCTAGTATTCGGGCGTGGGGGAGATTCAGTATCTCTTGATCCAATTACAGTAACAGATGGTGAATCATTTAAAGTAACTCAAAACATTTTTGAAACATTGATTAACTTTGGAGAGCAAGATACAACTTTACAACCTGGTCTTGCTACAAAATGGGAAGCTTCTAAGGATGGGTTAACATACACATTCGATCTTCAAGAAGGTGTTAAATTCCAAGATGGAACGGACTTTAATGCAGAAGCAGTTGTTAAAAACTTTGATCGTTGGATGAGTGGAAATGCTGAAAAATTCCCTTACTTCGATTCAATGTTTGGCGGTTTCAAAGGAGATAAAGAGGCAGTTATTAAAGATGTGAAAGCAGATGGCGATTACAAATTGGTGATCACTTTAACTCGAGCTCAAGCACCATTCTTGAAAAACCTTGCAATGAGTCCATTTGGTATTGCAAGTCCAACTGCATTTGAGAAAGAAGGAGACAAGTTTGGAGATAACCCAGTAGGTACTGGTCCATTCAAATTTGTATCTTGGAAACGTAATGATTCAGTAACGATTGAAAAGAATGCGGGCTACTGGAAAGAAGGACTACCTAAGCTAGATAAAATCGTATTCCGCTCTATTCCAGATAACTCAGCTCGTCTAAATGCTTTAAACACTGGAGAAATTGATTTAGCAGATGGTATTAACCCATCAGATGCAGCCTCTATTCAAAGTAATAAAGATTTACAAATCTTCGAACGTCCATCTATGAATGTTGGATACCTAGGCTTAACAACTACTCGTCCGCCATTCGATAATGTAAAAGTTCGTCAAGCTGTGAACTACGCAATTGATAAGAAAGCGATTATTGATGCTTTCTTCGAAGGAAAAGCTGAAGAAGCGAAAAACCCAATGCCTCCAGTAATCGAAGGCTACAATGATGATGTAAAAGGTTATGACTATAATCCAGAAAAGGCAAAAGTTTTATTAAAAGAAGCAGGCTATAAGGGTAAAGAAATTGAACTTTGGGCAATGCCAGTTCCACGACCATATATGCCAGATGGACAAAAAGTGGCTGAAGCGATTCAAAAGAATCTAGCTGATGTTGGG
>DATMJF010000411.1:0-7570 GCA_035554455.1 Rummeliibacillus sp. | reverse complement strand
TTGAAATTGCCCAACATGCTGGTGAAAACTAAAAAAGATTGTGAAGTATTGTACTTATACTAACCGGTGCTAGTCTTCAACAGCATTTGATCTTCCACAATCGGGCGCTATCCTTGAAAACAGTGGGCTCAGGGTTGAAGTAAAAGTAAATCTTTCGGGAGTTATAATCCTTAAAATAATATTTGTTCCTTGACTTATTAAGCTTTTATATAATACATCTCTAGAAAAAATAGTATCATGAGCTTTTAAAGCCCAATTAATGAGTAATCCATTTTCATACTTTAATTCCTCTATAATAGTTGTTAATCCATCAGCATAAGTTGTTTTAATGTAGTGGAGTTAGAATAAAAAAGCTATTCCCTTTTCGAAAAGGTTACGCTTTTTTACAATGGATAATAAAATTAAAGTTTTTTTACCCTAATTGGACTTACCATTAAGAGTGCGAGGATTAGGGTTATCCATGCATTGCTATATAAAAACATGCTCATACCAGCTAATGCTAGTCCAGCAGCTGGTATGGGTAATCCTTTAAAATACCCAATCGTTGGTTTTACACTAAACTTAGCTAATCTTAATGCACCCATCGTGGGGAAAAGGATAAATGCCAAAGAAGTTAAAATTGATGGTGCTGCTATCGAATGAAATAGAAGTGCAGGAGCAACTCCGAAACTAACAATATCAGCTAAGGAATCCAATTCTACGCCAAATTCACTGTTCACTTTTAATTTTCTCGCAATCCTTCCGTCAAGAAGATCTAAACCAGCCGAAAGGAAAATAAAAATGGAGGCTACTTCTAAAAAGCCACTCATAATAAAGGTAATTGAAATAACACCGCATAATAAATTTCCAATCGTAAATAAATTGGGTAAAGCTTTTGTTATCTGATTGAACAAGTTAGCCCTCCTGAAAATTACAAATTGTCCCCATTTAAGTAGTATTTTCTAAATATTCTTCGGTTATTCTTAAAAAGACAATATATAGAATGAATAAATTTTTGTTCTCCCTGCAATTAATCGGTGTGCTCATGCTTACAGGTATTGTTGTAACTAAATTGAGCGAAACCGAAAAGAAGGATTGCCTGTTAGAGAAGTTGTGTTGAATGGTAGTCTTTCAAGGATTCGACCAATCTTAATTAATGACAACAGCAGCAACAAACCTTACTCCCATGCAAATTAAAAAAGCTTAAAAACTGAAAATCATAAAATAGCCCCACTAAAACACTTTGTAAAAAAGGCTGAGCCTCTGAGTAATAGCATTATTAAGTTGGATTGAAAAATGAAAGCATCATCCTTCTATTAGAATAAAGGCAAGGCTGGTGCAACCAATCAAAAAGGATTAATCTCCCATAAGTGCTACCCATTTAGGGCGCGACAGTCTGTGATGCACCGAGATTGTTGGAGTCAGACTAACAGATGGGCTCTATGGCACCATACATAGTGTATCGACCTTCTTCGCCAGCCGTAGAAACAGTATAGACAGGGGTATTCATTTTCATTCTTTGTGGTGAAGTGCTGATTTTTGCGCTTCATGGATGGCCAACGGGTGCTTAGTAAAATACGGTGAAGAGATTGTTAATATTTTCACTTAAACTAACTGGCATTGATAGTGGAAGAAGGAAATTGATGAAAAGTGAAGAATTTTATAAATAAAAAGAGGTGAAAATTCGTGGATAAACTGCTTCAACATCTACAAAGAATTGGTGTAAATTACCTAAAAAGTGATAGTGTAATTATTTTAGAAATTTTAGAGAATAGACTTCATCTTGCTTCCGAAATAGATGTACTTATAAATGAACTTTTAGATAAATTACAAAGTAGTAAACTGAAAAAAAGTTAGGTTTGAGTGTCCTAAAACTCTTTTAGATAGCTTAAATTGTACCAGGAATAAAATGGAAATTATTGGTGAAAGAGTTATATATATGAGATCTTTAAAGACACCATTAAATGATGCAATACCAGATTATGAAGTATGGTCATTTTCTGAGAATAACTCTATCTTTTTTTATCTGAAGTGATGGGTACAAGTTTTATTGATGCAGAGAAGTTTTTAACTGGAATGAGGACCGAACTGCCGTCACAAGTAAAGGAAATGTTTACAGTGTATATAGTTAACAATGAACCTGTTGGTGTAGTTTTTCCTCATATAGAACCAAATACAGATAATGAAGGGCGCATTTTTTGGATAGGCATTCATCCTAATTTTCTGGGGACAGGACTGGGAAAGAACTTACATTCAATAGGATTATACAGATTGAAAAATGAATTTAAAGCTATGTCTTATTTAGGAATGACTCAAGTTGACAATATTCATATGAGAAATATAATGGTTTCAAACGGATGCATTCAAAATAAAAACACAGTAATTTCTTTACAATATTCTATTTAGGAATGAGTTTATTCGTTAAGTAAAATAAGTATGGGATATTCGTGTATTATTGTAACGATGTTTGCTTTTTTATATTCAGGGGTTGTTATTGAAGTAACGGGTGCTTTTCTGTAACAAGGGACAGCGCTTATTTTCATTTAGGGGCCATATAATTGAACAACAGATTCATTATATTGGATATTTATGTTGAAATTAGAAATGGTTGTGAAGTAATGTACTTAAACTATCGGGGCAGGTTTCTTCAAAAAGAAGGTAAAGGGGATTTATAAAAATTAAGGGAGTTTAAACATGGAAGGACTTATAGGGGGCTTATTGGGTACATTAGGCTTGTTTTATCCATTACTTATAGCATCCGTTATTACTTTTATATATGGACTTATAAAGCGTTCTTGGATTGGGATGTTGTTAAGTGGAATTTTATTATATCCCGATGCTTGGTTTTTTAGTGGCTATTCGCCATTTTCTTGGGCGAAATTTATTCCTTTAATTCAGGTTATACTGGCTATAATTTTTTATCTATTGAAAAGAAATAAATCGAAAACATAGTTTTATTGAATAATGGAGTTATTAAGAGTTATTCCATTAAAGGACGCGATAGTCAAGGACACAGGTAGAAAATGATCAAACTTTATTTCAAATCAACATTATACCGTTTGTAAAAATAGTTTAAGTAAAGAAAGAGAGTGAATTCATGAAAATTAGAGTGGCAAATGAGTTAGACTATCCAGAATTAAGAAATGTGTATTTGCAATCACGTCGTAAAACCTTTTTTTGGGAAAATACCGAAGAGATGATTTTGGAAGATTTTGATAAACATACTGTTGGAGAGTACATCATAGTTGCCGAAGAGAACAATCACATCCTTGGTTTCGCTTCATTGTACTTACCCGATAATTTTATCCATAATTTATTTGTTCACCCAGACTTCTTGGGTAAGGGTGTTGGTTTACAGTTGCTTAAAGCTTCTATAGAGAAAATGAATCGTCCATTGAAATTAAAGTGTGTATCTAAGAATCAGAAAGCGATGAAGTTCTATGAACGGAATGGTTGGAAAAAGGTTGTTGAAGAGGGCAATCCAAATGATAGATATTGGGTTATGATGTATGAATGAATATGTTAACAATACTCTAGGATCATTTAAACTTACGTTGCAGTTTAATAAGAAATTTATAAGAATGATTTAACTTTTTTATAAAGAAGTTAATCGATCACAATAAATTAGAGCATATTTTGAACAATCTTTTTTCAAAATATGCTCTTCGTGTACAGAGTTAATAAAGTTGTTTAATTTACAATAAAGTCGTTTAAAACATAATAAAGTTGTTTAAAAAACGCCAGTCATGTTATTCAACAATCGGGCCATTTAATTGAGTAAGAGGTTGCACAAAACCCTCATTTTTTAATAAAGTAGAAATGTTTCTTTAGAAGAAAACGTTAATTCATCAAATTATGAAAAGAAGCCGTCCGGAATAAATTCCGAAGGGCTTCATATCCAAACAAGTTTTCACGTTTTAATTTAAGAACTAACTTAATGCTTCAACCAGACTCTTTCCAAATTCTTTCGCACCATCTGGCCCATCGCCTGTTATAATATCATCATATGCTACGACATGTTGTTCAACATATTCTACTTTATGAGCTTTTAATTCATTCTTTTGTATGTCAACTGGGTAGCATGATGCTTTTCGTCCAGTCAGTAAACCTGTTTTAGCTATAGTCACAGCTCCAGCACAAATTCCTGTTACAAGAACATTTTGTTCATGAGCTTGTTTCAAGTAGCTTAGTAATTCTTGATTTTCCCATAAATGATCGTTCGTACCAGATCCCCCGATGACAGCAAGAGTATCATAATCAGTTGCTGCGACCTCAGAGAAGATCACTTCAGCCTTTGTCTTGCCTTGATAGTCACCAGTAATTTCACCTGTTTTTGTGCTTGCAATAGTTACTTCAACCCCTGCATTTTCTAACGCTTCTTTAGGTTGAAATAATTCATCTTCATTAAATCGTTCTGGTGGTATAATTAATAAAGCTTTTTTACTCATAAATGTTTGCCTCCTAAATTAGAAAAAGAATGTCTTTAAGACTACCTTCATTCTATCGACGTTTTTTTACATTGTGAAGAATGCACTTTTTTGTGCGGAGGTTACCAAAAGGTTACTAAAAGGAGTTAACCCACATGTCAGATCCATTAAGAACAGAGATTAAAGAGAGAATAATAAATCATGATTATCATTGTGAAAAAGAATATACCTTATCAATTATTAGTGGAAAATGGAAAGTTGTTATTTTGTGGCATTTAGGTGTAGAAGGGCCACATCGCTTCAGCGAACTTCAAAGACTTTTTCCAAAAATATCCCATAAGATATTAACAAACCAATTACGCGAACTCATAGATGATGGAATTGTTCATAGAGAAGTGTTTCCAGAAATTCCTCCGAAAGTCGAATATTCAATGACTGACCTCGGGATGACGTTATTACCAATTATTGAGATGATGTATGAATGGGGAAAAAAACGAATAGATCAAATTAAACAAGAAAACAACTATTTTGAATAAGAAAATAACGAGATCGTTTTTTATTATATAAAATGCCTGTCCTTTAAATAAAAGATATATATTAGATATTTTGGTGTGTGTGAGATTTCGGGCTTAATCCTTACTTATATTAAAAAGGCAGAAAGAGAAAAAAGTTTTATTTTGTTCAACAATTGGGCGCTTTTCTGTAACAAGAAACAGCGCTTATTTTCATTAAAGGGCCATTTAGTTGAACAATTGTTTCATTGAAAAAAGTTCTTTTCTAAGACTTTGGAGCCGGGCATGATAGCCTTTGGGGTAGAGCAAACTTGACCATTAAATAAAAATTATTAACTGGTTTAGTTGTACAAAAAATCATATCCTTCTTTTTATAATTTTTACATTAAATTAATTTGTTTGTGCTTATTAAGTATAGATTTCACTTTCGTATTTTAAATGAATTAACAATTCTAAAATGATTACCGAAAAGATTAATATATATATTAAGAATTTTGAAAGGAAAAGAAAGATGCTACGAAAGATATTAATTTGTTTTACTACTATTTTAACGTCCTTGTCATTTTTGCCAAATTTTTCATCAGCCGTTACGAATAAAATTGTCCTTGGTTATTACATTGATGATCCAAGTTCAGCGGGATCATTTAAATCAAATTTTAAGTATATGAACCAACTTGCTACTGATACTTATACATTAAATTCATCAGGGAATATTATTGGATCAATCCCTAAATCTATGATCAATCTTGCAAATTCAAATCATATTAAAACTTTTGCGGTTATTTCTAATTTCGGTAAAACAAACTGGGATGCTGCTTTAGCCCATAAAATTTTATCTAATACTACAATTAGAAAAAATCTAATTACTAATTTAGTAAAATTAGCTCGTTCAGAGCAGTACAAAGGAATTAATATTGATTTTGAAGGACTATTACCAAAAGATCGAAAATTATTTAGTAGTTTTATTCAGGAATTATCAAAAAAACTAAGTGAAAATAATTATTTAACAATGGTATCAGTACCAGCAAAAGAAAAAGATGATCCAAGTGATTCTTGGTCAGGTGCTTATGATTACAAATCACTTGGAAAAAGTGCGAATTATATTCAAGTGATGACTTATGATGAAACTGGTCCTTGGTGGAACGCTCCAGGATCTGTAGCTAGTATGCCTTGGTTAGAGGCTTCACTTAAATATACGGTAAAAACTATTAATCCTAAAAAAGTTTTAATGGGAATAGCAGCGTATGGAAATGACTGGAATATTACTACTGGAAACATAGAAGATAATCGACAAGTTCCTTTAAGTGAAATTCCACAATTAATAAAAAGTACGGGGGCAACACCAGTTAGAGATAAAGTATCTGGATCAATGTATTTTAACTATCAGGATCAAAATGGTTTAACTCACGAGGTTTGGTATGATGACTCGGCAAGTATTTCGCAAAAAGCCCATTCCACAATTAAATATCGTTTAGGCGGCATCTCGGTTTATGCAATTGGAATGGAAGGATCTGATTTTTGGAATTCATTACATAAAGGTTTGAAATAAAAAACAAAAGGATATCTAGTTCAACTAACGCATGCTTTACTTCAATAACAATATTCAACAATCGGGCGCTTTCCTATAGTAAGGAAAGTGTCCTTTTCCTTGTATTTAAGGTTTCTCATTGATTTGCTATTTTGTTATTGTACAAGATTTTGAAAATCCTCGTATGAAAAAGACTCTTAATAAAATCAACGTTCGCAGCCTACTTTTAAATGAAGTTTATTCCAAATATATATTTTATTGTAAATTTAATCCTTTTAGAGTATTTTTATCCTAGAGGGGTTTTTTGTACGAATATTAAAAGGAGGTGTTTATATGAAAAAGTTTTAGCGATTGCTTTTCTATGATGAACAAAAAACAATATGGCGGACTATCAAGTTACAATACTTTATTTAGGTGTATTTAAAATACGATTGGGGGAAATAAAATTGAAAAAATACTCTATTCCATATTCTTAGTAATTAGCTTATTTGTGGTATTATCCACACAAGAAGTTGTTTTTGCGGATGAAAATACACCGGAAGAAATTACAACAGAAAATATTGAATTAGTGCCTGAAAGTACAGAATTAGTCAATGAAATCATCAATTTAGATTTAATAGATCAAACGGACTTATCTCTTGAAATATCGCCTGCTGCAATCGATAATGAAAACTATTATCCTGGCACGAAAACATATATGAAAGTTGGAGATATTTTATATTCAAGTAAAACCTTCTTATCATCAACAAAAATAGTAGGTCACGTAGCAATTGTTGGGCCGTATTATCGCATATACCATGTAAATCCTACGGGTTCGGTAGCGGGCAAAAGAGACACGCTAACGACTTACCGTGACCGCCATGATGCTGGGGAAACAATTTATGTTTATCGTCCAAGTAATGGTGCAACAGGAGCAGCAAACTGGGCGAGTAACAACTATTCTTCTGCAATTACTAATGACATTATTAATCTAAAAACTTTGAGTACAATTTCCCATTGTCAAGAAATATATTTTAAATCGAAAATCACTTCATGCTATACTAAAAATGCACAACTCAAATAACCCTCCGAATCTAATTTGGAAGGTTTTTGTTGTATTTGAAAATGTTGTTACTAAATTGTTT
>DATMJF010000410.1:0-3071 GCA_035554455.1 Rummeliibacillus sp. | reverse complement strand
CCCACTTCCATATTTGCTAGTGCTGCAGCTTTTTTCACAATACCTAAAGATTTAATTAGTTCAGGATGAATTCGATATCCCGTAATCGGAAAGTTTTCAATTGCTCTCATTGTCTGAACGCCATAATAAGCATCTTTCGGTATTTCTTTTTCCCCTAAAAAATCTTTTTCAATACGAAATTCTGTGGTTACCATAATAATATTCTCCATTTCTAAGATGTAATTCAGTAAGCGTTTACACGAACTCTTTTCTCTAAATAGATTAACACAAATTTGATAATATAATAGTTTTTTTTTTAGGAATAACGAATCAATTTATACTATCGGTGATTTTCCTTTATCTAAGAGCCTAGTTGAAGAACTTCGTGACTTGCTTGAAGAATTACTTGAACAAGAAAATGAATAATGATCTATACCAATAGTATGATACATTAGACGCAATTTATGAAAATAGTCCTATGTATAATTTCACCTTTTAATAAATCTGATAATGCAGGCCAAATTTCATCTGCCTTACCATATGAACAAGGCGCCCCATTAATTTACTCATTTAATATAATTTGAATGATTCCCAAGATTTATATGATATGTGGATTATTCACTATGAAAATACGGTAGAGGAAAGCACACTCCTTATGACAACAGGCATCTCTAACTTCGAGTTTTGGTGAGATCCCCCAAAAATACATAGAATGATGGGAAAAATACTTTTAATTAGCACACGAACTAGTTATAATAATATAGTTTTCAATTAAATGGGTGTATAGTTAATAATTTAAATTGGTTAAACTCAATGTGAGTAACCAATCATGGGGAAATTTTAGACGGAGGACGTATTTGTTATAAATGATAGACAAAAAGGAGTTTGTTGGCATGAAAGAAACATCAGGAAGTACGATAAAATGGATTCCTTTCTTCATTACCATTGCAATTGGTATAATTATTTGGTTTATACCGACACCTGCTGGAGTAAAAGAAAGTGCATGGCATTTGTTTGCTGTATTTGTTGCAACAATTGTCGGTTTTATTTCAAAACCATTACCTATGGGAGCTATTTCAATTATTGCTATGGCAGTAATCGCGGTGACGAATACGCTAACAATTGAAGAAACGCTAAGTGGGTTTGGTAATTCGACGATTTGGCTTATCGTTATTGCGTTCTTTATTTCGCGTGGATTTATTAAGACGGGGTTAGGTGAGCGTATAGCTTATGTATTTGTTCGGCTATTTGGAAAGAAAACGTTAAGCTTGTCGTATTCTTTATTGTTAAGTGATTTAATTTTGGCGCCTGCTATTCCGAGTAATACGGCACGTGCAGGTGGTGTGATTTTCCCTATTATCCAATCCTTATCACGTACATTTGGTTCTAAACCAGAAGATGGTACAGAACGTAAAATGGGAGCCTTTCTTTTGACGGTAGGATTTCAAGGGAACTTGATTACATCTGCTATGTTTATGACAGCTATGGCAGCCAATCCTTTAATTGTTAAGCTAGCGAGCGATACCGCTGGTGTGTCAGTAACGTGGTTTGGGTGGGCAACTGCTATGATTGTTCCAGGATTAGTAGCATTGATTGTTGTTCCATTTATTATCTATAAGATTTTTCCTCCAGAGATTAAACAAACTCCAGAAGCAAGTCGAATTGCAAAAGAGAAATTAGATGAGTTTGGGCCATTAAAAAGCTCTGAGAAACGTATGATTGCAGTGTTTATTGTTATTTTAGGACTTTGGATTGGTGGGGATTCTTTAGGCATTGGTGCAACAACAGCTGCTTTAATAGGTCTTTCCTTACTTTTATTATTAGAAGTGCTAACATGGTCAGATATTAAAAATGAACAAGGAGCCTGGGATACGCTTGTTTGGTTTGCGACGCTATTTATGATGGCCTCTTTCATGAACTCGCTTGGACTGATTCCATGGTTTAGTAAAGAGGTCAGTTCGTTTGTGTCTGGCTATAACTGGATGTTAGCGGTATTGATATTAGCTCTTGTCTATTTCTATTCACACTATTTCTTTGCAAGTTCTACAGCGCATATTAGTGCCATGTATGCCGCGTTTCTATCTGTTATGCTTCAAGCGGGAGCACCAGCCATGCTTGCGGTGATCCTATTAGCAGCATTCAGTAATTTATTTGGTTCCACAACTCATTACGGTTCTGGTCCTGCTCCTGTATTCTTTGGGGCAGGTTATATTGAACAGAATAAATGGTGGACGGTAGGCTTTATTGTCTCTATCGTTACGATTCTCATTTTTGTTATAATCGGTGGCTTATGGTGGAAGCTACTTGGATATTGGTAAGATAGGATTGAGCACGGCTACACAAGGACGACAAGTCTTTTAGCCGTGCTCTAGTAATTTCTTTTCCTCATTTAGAATCTCTTCCTGCTTCGCGGCTTTCCCTTTAAGTACAATTGTTCACACAGTTCCAACTTTACGCTTACCTATTTCTTATTTTCAATAGAATAAAACAAAGTACCTACCAATGTTCCTAATGATAACCCTATTCCAAAGCCTCCAACTTGAATAAATATATTTTCTAACATCGTTCCAATTAAACTTAAAAATACACCACCTAATAATCCAAAACTCATTCCGTACGCAAAATAGTTTTCCAATTTAGGCTTCTTTCCATCTGTATTTCCCGGCATATCTTTCCCCCTAATCCTCGCTGTAACACGTTATTTAATTTATTTAGTCTTAAATGATATTTAACTATTCTGCACCGTAAGTTTAAGTACATTTCTTCACAATCTTTATAGTGATATTAGACATCTTCTTATTCCACTAAGCTCCGTTAGTACAATAAGTTCAACAAAAAGAGCGTTAACCCTTCTTGGATTAACGCCTCCATTAGCTTAACAAGAATATTACATTTTCCCTTCTTTTATCCATGACCAGATTCGATAACTACCGAAAATCGATATTAAGAAAAGGATAATCACTGCAAATACCCATATACCTAATCGATTTATTTCTTGTAAATCTTCTGTATTCAAAGCCACGAAAGTTGAAAAGCCACCAAACATTAAGTAACAAAATATATTAGGGATAATCCATGCAACCCTTAATTTT
>DATMJF010000409.1:0-3139 GCA_035554455.1 Rummeliibacillus sp. | reverse complement strand
CGACATCGATTAAAGTAGTAGCGTTAACTCATCTTAAACATAATAGTGTTAAAAAGGAACAATGATAAAATGTATTTCACTACCATATACAAAAAGGAGCGCCAATTCATAGACGCTCCTTTATTCATGAATTCTTACTTGAACGAAAGGTGGCGACTCCTCAAAAATGCATTCGCATTTCCTTCGTGCGATGTTAATTCAGTGAGGTTCATTCATAGTCCTGCGGGAATGAGAGGACACTGAAGTAAAATAGATGTAAATTTATGATAAAAATCTGGTATAGCTATCTTCGTTGAAGTGGAATTAGCGGAGACTCCTGTGGGAAAACGAGCTAGAAGAGACCCCGCAGGAAGCGATTATGGAACGGAGTCTAAGAACGCCACGTCCTGTGGCAACGACTCCGTGACCAACATCCTGTTGCCCCGAAGTGGCTCAGCGCATGCCCATAGGAAAGCGAGCAATCCGTAGCGGGTATCGGTTGATCATCCATTTTTCAATGGAGAAAACTGGATAATCAATACGCATGTAAAAAATTATGTTTCAATATCAAGTGCCATTGAAGGTCCGAAGAATTCATAGTAAATGTGGTCTTTTGAAACGCCAATTACAAGTAAATGCTTAATCATTGCAAGCATAAATGGTACTGGCCCGCATAAATAAACATCACTTGAAAGATCTACATACTGTTCTAAAAATTCCTTCGAAATATATCCAGATGTTTCGGTGATTAATTCGAAATAATTTAAATTAGAGTATTGTTGTGCTATATCATGTAAAGGTTTACTAAATACAACTAAATCTGCAGTATTGGCACTTTGCATAAAATTGATGGGAGCATTATTTTCTTTCACAGCTATTTGTAGCATACTCATCAGTGGAGTAATACCAATACCACCAGCTAAAAATGTAACAGGAGTATCTGGTTTTGATTGATAGAAGAAGACACCCGCAGGAGCACTAATAGGAAGTATGTCTCCAATATTAAGGTAATCGTGTAAAAAGTTCGATACGATTCCGACTGGTTCATTTACAACTTCACGTTTAACAGAAATTCGATAGTTTTCGCCGTCATATGCTTTTGATAAACTGTATTGACGATTATGTGTATATTTTTCACCTGGAATTGTTACATGTACAGTAATATATTGACCTGGTTTATAATCTGGAACAGGTGCACCATCTGCCGGTTTTAAGTAGAATGAAGTGATTAATTCATTTTCTGGGACCTTATCAACTAATTTGAAGTCTTTAAATAATCGCCACCCACCTTGTTTGTTTTCTGATTCTTTATATAAAGTTTCCTCTGTTGAAATAAATGCATCAGCAAGAACACCGTATGCCTCAGTCCATGCGTCCATAATTTCAGGAGTTGCTGCGTCTCCTAGAACTTCTTTAATGGCCTTTAATAAGTTTTCACCAACGATTGGATAATGTTCAGGTTTAATGCCAAGACTTCGGTGTTTCTCAGCAATTTGTTTTACAACTGGCATGATTTCAGATAAATTTTCAATATGAACTGCAGCTGCGTATACCGTATTTGCTAAAGCTAATTGTTGGCGTCCTTTTCGTTGGTTTGTTTGATTGAAAATATTTAACAATTCCGGATGCGATTCAAATAATCTTTTATAAAAAACAGTTGTAATGTCTTTACCATGTACTTCTAAAACAGGTGCAGTGGATTTAATAATATCCATTGTTTCTTGTGAGAGCATGACTAGTTTCCTTTCTTTTTCCAGTGTGAAAAGGTAGTAGGTCTATTTAAAGTAGTAACTAAAATGCAGTATTAACATAAAGGATAAAAAAATACATTTAAAGAAGAAGGGGAAAACTAGGGTCTACGGAACGATTCTTTTTCGATGAAAAGTTAATACAAGCATAAATCGCATGCATAAATCGTAAACTGATTTAGGAATGTTGTGAATATTCGAAAAAATATAAAGAATAATTGATGACGATATAAAAGAAAATTATCCTAAAAAAATATAGTTTTCGCTTTTTCATTTCGTGGGAAAAGAGTAGAATTATACAAGATAGCATTTTTAGAAAGTGGGAGAATAAATGGATGCAGCATTCCTGACAAAAATAGCCTCAATTATTTTGTTAGATATTGTTCTAAGCGGTGATAATGCAGTCGTTATAGCACTTGCATGCCGTAATTTAGCAAAAAGTCAAAGAAAAAAAGCAATTATCATTGGTACTGCCGGTGCCATTGGTTTACGAATAGTATTAACATTTGCCGCCGTTTGGTTATTACAAATACCATTTGTAAAAGTAGTAGGCGGTCTATTATTATTCTATATTGCGTTTGATTTATTAAAATCAGGCGAAGAAGATCCGGATGTTAAAAGTGGTAATAATTTAATCGCAGCAGTTCGTACCATTATCGTAGCAGACTTTGTAATGAGTTTAGATAATGTTCTTGCGATTGCAGGTGTTGCAAATGGCCATAACGGTCTTGTTGCATTAGGCTTGCTTGTAAGTATTCCCTTAATTGTTTTTGGTAGCCAAATTATTATAAAATTAATGGATAAATTCCCAATTCTTATTTGGATTGGCGCATTATTAATTGCTTACACTGCAGGAACAATGATAATAGATGATGAATATGGCCATCGCCTTGTTGAAGCTACTTTCCCAATGATGGAACATATTATCCCAATCCTAAGTATGATTTTACTAATCATTGTAGGTTTATGGACGAAAAAACGCCAAGTAAGAAATATAACGAAATAAATTTATTTAATAGATGTCTTAGTAGTATTAAGTAAAAGGATTGAAGCTAAAATACGGTTTCAGTCCTTTTTTGCATAAAAATAGTGACTTAATAATTTAAATAAGGGAGGATAAAGGATATTTATAAATTTACATAGTTGAATCAATTTCATAATTCCATTTTAGGTTTTTAAATACGAACATTTCAACACATTAACTTTTCCATATTCAGATTTGGATGTTCCGCTACAGACGGCGCTTTCTACGGGCTTGGCTTCAATCTCCTCGTCACTACGTTCCTGCGGGGCTTTCAGCTCAAGCTTTTCCCGTAGGAGTCGCCGTCTTTCGCTCCACAATGAACAAAAATGTATATTATTAAATGTTCGTATATTTCATATGAATTTTGCATTATGAAATTGATTCACTT